>JAUTWX010000304.1 GCA_030838385.1 Acidobacteriaceae bacterium | reverse complement strand
GTCGCCTCGGGAATAAGGGGAATTTCCTTGTTCTCGGCTTTGTGCATGTTTTCCTGGGTGTTGCCGCAGGCTTGGAAGGAGATCGACGGATTGCCCTCCTTGATCGTCTTGATCCGTGCCTTGACCGGCGATGTGTCGTCGCGCAGCATATGCAGGCCCGGACCGAAAGTGACGACTTCGATTGCCACTTTCTCGCCGCGGTCCTTGTAATATTGCGCGACATTGGTCGCATTGTTGAGCGCGAGATTCATCACTGCAGGGTCGTTCACATTCACCTGCAAGACAAGGTGGTGCAGCTTCTTGTCGGCAGCGGGCCGCTTCAACATCTGCTTCGCCGGTTGCTTCTGCTGCACTGCCGCCTCCGCCGATGGCGGCACGACGATCAGCAGCGCTACGACGCCAGCCACCGCTCTGACAGTGTTTTCAATCCCTCTCATCGTTCATCTCCCGATCGTTCGATGACCATTAGTTGCGTGGCCTGGCAACGGCGTGTGGCCATTTGCACGCCGCCGCTAGTTTCTCCCGCACCGTCTTCAGTCCGCCGAGCAAGAAATGCCCGTCCTGGGCGGCACCCGATCGGGTGGAGACACGAACCGCGACGTGCCCCTCTTCGGGGAGCGACTGCAGCAGGCGTACGACATCGCCCGTGAACGCAGCACCGGGTCCAAACGATGGCGAGCCTGCTGCAAGTTGCACCGGCTGACCGTCATTGACGCGGTAGGATATGGTGTAATCGGCGCCGCCGCCGGAGATGGCCGGTCCTGAGACCACGAGTTCAGTGCGGCCGCCGCGGCAGTGAATGGAGAGTTGCATCGGGGAGCCATCGGAACCACCGCGAGAAAACGCGGTGGCGGTGACGATCGGCGTATAGTTTACCGGCGAGGTGGTCTCGCTGATGATCCAGTTGTCGCCGCCCCGCACCGAGCGATCCGGCGGCGCGATGTCACGCGACAGTCTGTCCAGGCATTCCAGCCGCTCCGCGCGCTCCATCAGGGAGCAGGCGCGAAGATGCGCCATCGGATCATCCGCGCCTTGTGCGAAAGCGAGCCTGCTCGCAACTTCGAATGCGAGGGACAGGAGGATCGCTTTCATCGCGACGCCCGCGCGGCGCGCGCCTGACGATCCAGCCATTCCTGCGCCGCCGCAAAGCGATCGAGCCCGGGGACTGTCGCGGCGAGATTGATCGACTTCCATTTCGGGTCGAAGCCCGGCGCCTGCAGCTTGTCGATAGGGGAAAACAGCATATCGACAAAGCGGGCGACGCGCTGATAGCGGTTTGTTTTTGCCGGCCAATTGAACGCGACCAGAGCGGTCGGCACCGCAATCGTCGACACACGTTCGCCTTGCTTGATCAGACCGGGGTATTCGGCCGCCTCCAGCACCGCGGGAAGATAGTAATCCTCGAATTTGCTTTCGTATTTTACCGGAAGGAACTTGAAGCCGGGCTCCCAGCGTCCCTTTACGAACGCGTCCACCGGCTTCGACGTGATGAAAACGACGGCCGCCATCTCGCCTTTGCGCATCTGCTCCAGCGCGACCTGATGCGGAATGAAAGTCTTTTCTGCATTGATGCCGAGACGGCTGAAGATCAGCGGCCCCGAATAGGCGGCAGCCGTTCCCTGGGTATTGAAATTCACCTTCTTGCCGGCGAGATCCTGCAGGCTCTCGATCTCGGGCCGGACAAAGATATGCAGCTCCGACGGGAAGAGATTGAGCAGGTAAGTGATCCCCTGAATCTTGTACTCTTCGAGCGCGTCGGAATTGATGATCGCCGTATCGACGCCGCGCAAATGGAGCAGAGAATTCAGATTTTCCGTGGCGCCCCAAGTGACGATCGGCAGGACATGCAAATTCGACCCGTCGTCGACGATGCGGGCTATCTCCGCCGCGAGGCGAAGGGGCGCACCCTCAAGCAAGCCGCCGGCAAGGCCGACGGTCCAGGCGTTCATCTTCTCCTTTTCCGTCTGGTACGCGGAGGCGCCTCGCGGCGGGGAGCGCTCTGTACATCCACTTTGGCTGTCTGCGCATGCAGATTGGCTGGCTCAGGCGCCAAAATAAGCGGCGTCAACGCGGCCAGTAGGAGCAAGTGTCGTCCTGGAAGCATGCTCATTGCGGAACTCCCTCTTGGGCGTCAAAATCAGCCCTCCGGCCGGCACCATCGCCGGCCGTCAGGGCGTGCTTCTCACATACCGAAAAATCATCCTGTCACTGACGCAACGCATTGAATCGATCCTTCGCCTCCTGAATGCCACCGGCACGCGCCTTCGCATAAAACTCGCGCGCCTTCGTCACTTCGCCGCGCGTTCCGTACGTCCCCCACGCGGATAGAATGGCGGGATCATATGTCTCCGCGAGCATGAAGCTCGCCTGCGCGCTGCCTGTTTCGGCAGCGCGCTCGAGCACAACCCGCGCAGCACCGATGTCTCCCTGACCGAGCAGTGCGCTGGCGCGCGCGATCAACCTGGTCGTCTCCGGACTGCCTTGCGCTTGCGTCTCTACGGCCGCCGGCCGCGCTATCGCAGCCACTTCCACCGCTTGCGCTGCTTTGGAAATCTGGCTGTTCGCCGCAGGCTCAGGCGTCACGCGCACATCACGCGTACGCGGCGCGCATGCCAGATCCCGTGCCATTGCCGCCGCCCTGTCGCGTTCTTGCTGCAGAGATTGTCGCAGTTCCGCCGTTGCGCTCTCCGCCGCCCGCTTGAGCTGCCCGGTTTCGTCGCTCGCCTTGCGCAACAGCGCCGTCTGCGTCTCAATTTCGCGCCGCGCCGTCGCGAGTTCGCTCGCCACTGCAGCGCCCCGCGCGCGTTCTTCGTCGAGCGCTTGACGATGTTGCGCCGCGCTTTCGGTCAGCTTTTGTCGCGGGGCGGCGGCCGTTTTCTCGCGCTCCTGTCCGAGCAATTGCGCGGAATTCGCGGCCTCCGCCCGCAGCTGCAGAGTGAGCCCATCGACAGTGCGCCGGGCTTCGGCAAGCTCATTCGCCAAAACCTCCGTACGCTGTTCCTGCTCCAGAGATTGTCGCGCTTCCGCGGCGGGCGCCTCCCCAACCTGCTTGACCTGCGCCCCTGTCTGGGCTCTGGCCTGATCGGCTTCGGCCTGCTGCTGAACCGCCAATAAATCGGTCTTCCGCGAGTCCTGGCACGGCAACTGAGTCTCTTGCTCGACGACCTGCCTGCGGCTGATCCCGAAGATATCCTGGAGACCGGCGTATTGGGTAACATAGCCGGCGACCTCGGCGCGGAAATACACGCCGATAAGCGCCACCGCGATGAGACTTGCGGTGATCGACCAAGCCGCAAATCGCCTCGGCGATCTGTCATCCTCTTGCAGGAGATATTTGTCGTGCGGCCTTGGATACCAATGCGTCGGCGTAATATTGCTCGGCTCGCCGTTTTCACCGACCCATTGAAACGTCTTGCGCGACCAGTGAGCGACGTCATAGGTCCCGCTCGCGTCATCCTCGAGAATGACGATTTTCCCATCTCTCGGTGCGGTATCGATAGCCTGACGCATGCAAAGACGCCTCCCCTGCGCTAACGAGTTCGGTGCTCAATGTGATTGCTCACACAATGTGATGCCAACACAAGGCTCACGCTGCATCGAGACTGCTTTAGGATGTCATTTGAAATTTTTCTGAAGGGGGTCAGTAAGAGTACAAAGTCCTGAAAACGATGAGGACCAAGGTCCCGAGACTCGTCCAGCTGAGACAGTTCCATTGATCAACTACGCCGCGGCACCGATTCCACCACATTCCCCGTGTTGGCTTCTGTGAATCTGCGCCGCAATCAGTTTCCTTGATGTTCTGACCATGAATGCCGACGTACGATGCTTTGCGATCGTTGCTATTCTGAAATAGTGAACGAGCGAGCCTTCGAGGCAATCTTTTTTTCGCCGTTGGATACTTCAGCGGTCAAGTGATATGTCCCTGTTTTAATTCCCACTTTCTGACCCACATAGGCCAGATAGTTCGCCTTGCGGCGCGGAAGCGCATTGGTCGTATGGTCAATCAAAGTAACTTCGCCGGGTCCAACCAACCTGATCCTAAATCGCGATCCTTCATCGACGTTGATTGCCCACAGCCAAGCGACCGTCGAATTGCCCCGCGCGGTCGCGAGAGGCGGCCCACCCGTTCGGACCAGATTGGACAGCTCGGGCGGAGCATTAGCCAGGCCAACATCTAGAATGGCAAATTGAGGTTGAACCAACGCTTGTTTGGACGCGGTATCAAACATACTTCCCGACAGGTCGCCGCAAACGTGAGCTTCATTTCCCAACGCCTTCCCGGTAAGTGGCTCAACCAGCTTGCCATTGAGACGTACCGACAGATGGACATGCGGAAATTCGGCGACGCCAGAAGAGCCGATAGATCCGATACGTTCTCCCTTTTGCACCTGCATCCCCGGA
>JAUTWX010000233.1 GCA_030838385.1 Acidobacteriaceae bacterium | reverse complement strand
TCCCAATTCCCTATTCTTCAAAGCGCAACTGATCCTCGATCGTCTCCCGCCGGCGCGCCAGCCTTACACGTTTGCCATCCACCAGCACTTCGGCAGCGCGGCTGCGTGAATTGTAGTTCGACGAAATCGACATCGCATACGCGCCCGTGTCCAGCAATGCGATCAACGCGCCTGGATGCACGTCGGGCATCGCACGGTCACGCGCGAAGAAATCCCCCGTCTCGCACACTGGCCCCACCACATCCATGATCGCGTTCTGCGAATCATCCGCGGTTGCCCGCTCTACTGGAACGATCTCGTGATGGGCCCCGTAGAGCGCCGGCCGGATAAGATCGTTCATGCCTGCATCGGTGATTAGAAATTCCTTCGCTCCATTGCGCTTGCGGTAGAGCACGCGCGCGACCAGCACACCTGCCTGCGCCACCAGGAAACGCCCCGGCTCCAGCAGCAGACGAACCTGCATTCCGCGCATTCCCTCGGTCAGCGCCGCCGCATACTCCGTCACTTCTTTTGCAGCGTCAAACTCCTCGGCGCCAAGTTGTGCGGTGTAGTCGATGCCCAATCCTCCGCCCGCGTCGACGGAGCGGATCCGAATGCCGTCCTCCGCCAGTTCCTCAACCAGCGCGCGCACCCGGGCTAGCGCAGCTCCGAAGGGTGCGGCGCTGCGGATCTGCGAGCCGATGTGCACACTCACGCCCTCCGGCGAGAGCCACTTATCCTTCGCTGCACGCGCATAGACCTCCCGTGCACGACCGATGTCGATACCAAACTTGTGCTCACGCAGCCCAGTCGAGATATAAGGGTGCGTCTCCGCGAAGACCTCCGGATTCACCCGCAGTGCCACTCGCGCTTTCTTGCGCAGCTTCGCGGCCCGCTCTGCCAGCAGTTCCAGCTCCTGTTCGCTCTCCACGTTGAACAGCAGGATGCCCGCGCGAAGAGCCAGGTCCATCTCGCCCGCCGTCTTCCCTGCTCCTGAAAAGACGGTTCGCGCCACCGCCCGCTTGTCCGCGCGCCGCACCCGCTCCAGTTCCCCGCCGGAAACAATGTCGAAGCCCGCACCCTCGCGCGCGAGCATTCGTAGCAGCGACAGGTTCGAATTTGCCTTTACCGCGTAGCAGATCAGATGGTCGTGCCGCTTGAAATGTTTGCGGAAGAGCGCGAGCCGCTCGCGCACCTGCGAGGCGCTGTAGCAGTAGAGCGGTGTGCCATAGCGCTCAGCCAGTGTCTCCAGCGGCACCGCGTCGCACAGGAGTTGACCGTCCGGGTTGTAGCGGAAGGGCCGCGCAGCGACCGTCTTAGGCTTTCTGGGCAAGGGGAAATTCCTCGTGTGGAATAACGACGCTCCCATCTTCCCATAGGCGTCTGCCTGGACTGGCCTGCGCCCAGGATGAACACAGTGGACGCGGAATTTACTCCGGAGTGTTCTCGTCGGCGAAGCGGCGGAGCAGCGCACCCACCAGCCCTGGCTGTTCATAAGGTGCGTAGTGGCCCATCTCCTGCAGCAGATAGAACGTCGCGCCGGGAACAGCGTTGGCCAGATCGCGCATCTCTGACGGGCTCGATCCGCGGTCGAGCGCCCCTGCGAGGACAGCCGTCGGCACGCGAATCGTCGCTGCCGTCGCCCTCGAATCCGGCCGCGTCGCCAGCGCGCGCTGCACCGCAATTGCCGATTCAGCAGGCATGCGTTCCATCATCGCGCACAGCCGGTGCACAATGTCCGGATCGCGCTCTTTCGCCGGCGCCCCGACAAGCGTGTCCAGCATGGCATCGAAGAACCGCGCAGTGCCGTGCCGCTCGATCTCTGCGATCGTAGCTTCGCGCACACGCCGCGTCTCCGGCGTGTCGGCGTGCGGCTTGGCGCTGCAGATGGCGAGTGCCCGCACCCGTTCCGGCGCCTGTCTCCACAGTTCGTACAGCAGATAGCCGCCGATGGAGCAACCGCAGAAAATAGCGCTTTCGACAGAGAGCGCGTCCAGCAGCCGCAGGACCGCGTGGCCCATCGTCTCCATACTCGTGACCTCATCGCCGAGCGGAGAAAGTCCGTGGCCGGGCAGGTCCGGCAGCAGCACGCGATACTCCGCCTCCAGCAGCGCCGCCGCGGGCCGCCAGAAGCAATGATCGACAGGAGTAGGGTGGAGAAAGACCACGCATGGCCCGTGCCCGCGATCCTCATGGTGGAGGAGCTCGCTCATGCTGAAAGGCTCAACTCTCTCTGCGGCATTGCGCGCTGACCGTACCCGGCGAAGTTCGCGCTAAGTCTGCGGATTCGCCGGTGGAGGATACGTAACGGCGGTCGGCAACAGCAACGGCTCCTCCGGCGCTGTCACCCACAGGACAATGTAAAGGACCAGGCCCGCTCCGCTAAAGCACGCCAGGAGAACGAACCCGATCCGTACCAGCGTCGGATTCCATCCGTAGGTGACGGCGACTCCCTGGCACACACCGGCAATGATGCGACCCAGGCGCGGACGAACCAGACGCCGCTGGGACGCGGAAGGCGGAACTGCATTCACACCGTCAAAGGCCCCGCCGACGGCATGTCCGCAGTTTGGACAGTGCCGCGCGTCCGTTGCTATTGGCTTGCCACAACTGCTGCAGTAGTACGCCATTGCCTTCTCTCCCGCATATGCATGATTTCTGGTTCTATCTAAACGATAGGACGCAACTGCGCCGGTCGAAGTTCCATGAAGTCGAGCAGCAACATCCTGCCATAACTCAGCCCTTGTATGGCACCTTCAGGTACCGGCGCGCATCGGAAGCCTGCTCGCTGTCTCCCAAAGCCAACACATCACGATACGCCGCTTCGGCCTGATTGCGCTTTCCCAACAGGTCGTACTCCATGCCTGCGCCAAGCTGGGCGCGCCGCTTCAGGTCCGGGCTCACCGTGGGCTGCGCCGATACATGCTCGAAGGCATCCGCGGCGCCAGCAGCGTCTCTCTGTCCGCGAAGCGTATCGGCCAACCCGTACCATGCCAGCTGCAGGTGCGCGTTGGTGAAGTAGCCCGTATGCTGCGACTGGTCCAGCAGGGCGCGATAGAGCACGATCGCCTGCTCCGCGTTGCCTGCGTCCTTCTGCAGATTCGCCGACTCCAGCCAGAACAGGAAGTTATGCGGGTACTGCCGCTTTAGGGAGTCGTTCCACTCAGCCGCCGCGCCGTATTTCGCCTCGCGGCGCAGAAAAAGAGCCAGCGCCGTGCGCGCTTCCACTGATGTCGTCACGCCATGCTCTCCGTCATGGCGCAGCATGGCCAAGCCCTTGTCTTTGTTGCCATGGATGCCGGCCAGTCCGGCCACCCCCTTGATCGCCAGCGGAAGCGAGCCGACGACATACTGGTGTACCCCTACCACCAGCTCCGCGTCTACATAATCGGGATCGAGCTCCAGCACCCGATCGTTGTCGTCGCGCGCCCGCAGCGCCAGACGCAACGCCGAAATAAACGATCGCTGGACCAGCCCCATGTACGTCGCCCGCAGGCTCTTCGACCAGCCGCGCGCATACAGGGCATCCACGTCCTTCGGGTTCTTCCGCAGCCGCTTCTCGGCTAGTTGGATAGCTTTGTCGGAGAGCTCTTCAATGTGCGCTGAAAAGGCCTTGTCCTCCACCACCTGGTGCTTGCCGGTCAGGAAACCGTCGTGCGCATAAAGTGTCGTGTCCAGCAGGTCCAGGTTGTAAAGCTCGTGGAAGAGGATCGTCTCGAGGACGTAGTCAGCCGCCATGGGATCGTCCGGGTGTGCCTGCTCAACCTTCTGGAAACGGTTCAATGCGCCGTCGTAGTCCAGCGTATAGAAGCGCTCGTAAGCCGCGCGCACCTCCGGCTTCCGGTTCAACGGATTGGTGTGGATCACCCGCTCTCCGGCGTGCATGGTCATGGGCCCAACGACGGCAATCATCAGTGCCAGCAGGCAACTGCGCCACCGCATTCCAGCCGATCTGCCCCGAAGGTGGGGAACGTTCCTCAAATTCACCTGCTCTCCCTGGAAGGGTCCAAACGAACCCCGTAAGGTCGGAATTCCGGTGGCCGTCCCGCGCATCCCCGGCGCATCCAAGTTACGCGCTCGGATAGGCCCTGCGAATGGCGGACCGGGCACTCACTATCCAAAGACGGAAAGTGCTGGCTACCGGACGCCGCCACATTTTATGCTTGCAGGAAATTTCGCTCTCGTCTCCAACCACTCAACGCCCAACCCGCACTCCACCCCAGGGGGACGGAATGACCCGGCAAGAGGTTCTTCGGCATATCGTTCTGCAGGCGCGATCCAACGGATTCGACTTCCGTGCATGGTATCGGGCCTATGTTGCACCGGAGTGGCTCGGCTTCGACGAGGCCGTTGAACATCTCTGCCAGGGCCGCAACTGCTATTCGCTGCTCTTTTCGCATGAGTTTGCCCAGGCCTTCTGGAAGGCCGGTCTGCAGATGAGCTTCATGGTCCCGGCCGTCAGCTATCCGCAACGCAGAAGGGACGGCCAGATCGTGACCGTCCACCGGCGCGCCTTCGCCCGCCGCATGCTCAAGGCCGATTCCTGGCTCTACCATCTACGTGAGATGGTGGAAGCGCCCCATCCCCTCAAATATATCCGCCGCTTCGTCGTGCTGCAGGAGGACATCGTCGCCGCCCAGCACCCGCGGCCCGACACTGCGGCAGACCCTCCGGTTCGGGATACCGCCGATACCGTTAATGGTCGCTCCGCCGATGCAGTCGAGTTCCGGCCGGCGCGATTTAACTAGTAGGTCCGGCGAAGCTACTCAGCAGAAGGCCGATAGGCAAAAAGATGGTGCAGCGGGCCACGCCCCTGTCCAACCGGATAGGCGGCACGTAAAGCATTGGCGACGTAGCGCTTCGCCGCCTCTACCGCGCCCATACTTCCCCGTCCCAGCACGAGCTCGGCGAGCAGCGCGCTGGAAAAGGCGCAGCCGGTGCCATGGGTGGAGCGCGTCTCCACACGCTCACCGGACAGCCAGCTTCCCTGCTCGTTGAACAGCAGGTAATCATCGGGCCGGTCGAGATGACCGCCCGTCACGACGATGGCAAGTCCCGGATTGCCGATGCTCGCCGCTTGCCTGGCTAACCGCTCGGCAGCGGCGGGCACCCGCTCACGCGTCCGCACCTCTACGCCTGTCAGCAGCGCCAGCTCATCGAGGTTGGGCGTAATCCAACCCACCACGCCCAGCAACCGCTCCCGCAGCAATGCCGTGCCCTCGGCATCCAGCAGAGCCGCGCCTGAGCTGGATCGCAATACGGGATCGAGTACTACGTTCGGCCGCAATTCAGGTCGCACCCGGAGAAAATGATCCGCCTCCGCCACCAGTCCGGCGCTAGCCAACATGCCTAGCTTCACTCCGACCAGCGACATATCTGAAGCGAGGCACTCCAACGTCTCGCGGAAAAGCGACGGGCGTACTGGTTCAAGCGCACGGACCTCCTGGGTCGACTGCACGGTCAACGCGGTGATTGCGGCCACACCGTACACGCCATGCGCGGCAAAGGTCTTGAGGTCGGCGGTGATGCCGGCCCCGGACGAGGGATCGAATCCCGCGATGGTAAGACACACTGGAGGCGTCATTGGGACTGGGCTGACGTGCGACCCCGCACAGGCTTCGAGTCGTTCCGTCCCGCATGTTCAACGGCAGGGGAATCGATCTCGAGCCTTCCCTTACTGTACCGGATGGAGGAGCTGTCCTGTATAGACCCGCACGGCTACCGCAACGCATCCTTGGTTGCGTCCTTAGTCCCTACATTGCGATTCCCAGCGTCTCTCGCGTGTCCAGCGGTACGACCGTGGAAGAACGTCCTTCGCCAGTAATGGCGGTATGGGCAAGGGCCAGTTGCGCCGCGGGAATGCGCGCCGGGGAGCAGGAGACGTAGTTCAGCTCGAGCGTCTCCAGGAATTCGATGGACTCCGGATCGCCTCCGTGTTCGCCACAGACTCCAATCTTGATCTCCGGATTTGCCTGGCGCGCCTGCTCGATGGCCATCTGCATGAGCGCTCCCACCCCTTCGCGGTCAATAGTAATGAACGGATCCTTCTTCAGAATCCCGGCCTCGATGTACGCATCGAGATATTTGCGCGCATCGTCCCGGGAGAAGCCAAACGTCATCTGCGTTAAATCATTGGTCCCGAAGGAGAGGAAGTCCACCTCCTTCGCAATCGACCCGGCGCACACTGCCGCTCGCGGCAGCTCGATCATGGCGCCGAACTTGTAGGCCGTGGACTGTCGCAGTTCGGCAAAGACAGCTTCCGCTGTCTCATCCACAAGCTTGCGCATCGCGCGGACCTCGTTCACGCCGGCGACCAGCGGCACCATAATCTCCGGCACCGTCCGCACGCCCCTTC
>JAUTWX010000229.1 GCA_030838385.1 Acidobacteriaceae bacterium | reverse complement strand
CATAGCCTACGGGATACCAGAGTGCCGGATTCGCGATCTCGACTGGCAGCACGATGTGGTTCTCCCCTGGAACCAGGGTTATCAGCGCCTTTGCCTCATGGCCTTTTCCGCTGCCGCCATCGTACGTCACCGCAACAGTGGCTTTTTCTGCCTTTGACGCCACAACATCTACCGTGGCATCGATGCGGGCCAGAGCCGCTGTGATCTCGCGCTGGCGGATGTACACGTCATCAATGCGAGCATCGTCCCAGCTCTCCAGGTGTGCGGCCCGCCAGATGCCGCTGGTCACAAAGGTCGGTCCCCAGTCCCACCCGTACTCATACGCTGCCTTGCGCACGTAGCTCTTGTCTTGCGCCGGCGTCTGCCCGTGCCACTTGTCGGTGAGCGCGATGCGCTCCGACACTTTGATGGGCGAGGGAAAGAAGACCATCAGCTCGTTCGCGCCGGGCTTCAGCCAGGGCTTTGCGTCCGCACGCCAGCCGCGGAACATGTTGTCCGCGGTCAGGATAAGGTGGCCGTTGAGCGAGACCTCCGCAGAGGTATCCAAGCCGTCGAAGGCCAGATCGACGTGATCGTGGCTGAGCACTCCCGGTGTTGCGGTGATAGCGGTGCGGTACTCCCAATCCGCGTCCTGGATCCACTGCAGCTTGGCTTCGTTGTCGCGGTAGAAGGGGTCGGGGATTAGCTTGTTCGCCAGCAGGTCGAGGTGTACATCACCCGGAACGGTGGCCGGGCGCCACTCCGCCGGAGTCGCCGTGGCCGGCAGGCGCTGGCGAAACTGCCAGCCGGAGTTCAGATCGACACTGGTGCGAGGAGCAGCGTGGACGGCACTGAGAACGATACCAAGGCATCCCATAAGGACAGCCAGCGAACGGACAAAACGGATTCTCTGCATGTGGCGACGCGCTCTCTTGAGGGGGAGTGTGAGTATCTGGAGCGCCGGCTGCGACCGCCGCTTCCACGCCGGACATTGTATAGCGGCGTATCGTGATGGGGGCATGCGCCATACGCGTGCTGTCATGCCATGACCCTGTGCATCTTCACCATCGGCCACTCCACCCGCCCCATCGGCGAGTTTCTCGAAATGCTGCAGGCGCATGACGTCCGTCGGCTCGTGGATGTGCGGACGGTGCCGCGCTCCAGTCACAACCCGCAGTTCAATCGCGAGGATTTATCTCGCGCTCTGCATGACAGGCGCCTGCATTACCGTCATATGCCCGGTCTGGGTGGCCTGCGGCATCCGGGGCGTGACTCGATCAACACCGCATGGCGCAACGCCAGCTTCCGCGGCTATGCCGACTACATGCAAACGTTCGAGTTTGCGGAAAATCTCGATGCCCTGATCGAATTCAGGAAGCAGGAACTGACCGCGGTGATGTGCGCCGAGGCCGTACCCTGGCGCTGCCACCGGTCGCTCCTTGCGGACGCGCTGCTGGTGCGGGGCATCGACGTGCTGGAAATCGCCAGCGCCACGCGCACTACGCCCCTCACCCTGCATCCCTGGGCACACGTCGAGGGAACCGCCGTGACCTATCCGGGCGAGCAGGGAAGCCTGCAACTGGGCTGAGACTTCAGCGCCCTGCGGACCCCAGACCGCGCGGCCGGGAAGGAGAAGGCAAGGCCTCCGTCCTAGGCCCTGGCGGGTTACCTGCCGCCCGCCAGCAGGCCCTTGAAGTCCCAAATGGGGACATGGAATGACGATGGGGGGCGGGGGTAACCCGGAGGTTGACTTTGCGGGAACCACCTTAGTGTCATAGGCGCGTTCTTTTTCGGTCCCTTACAATCCTCTATAGACTTTCCCCGTAAGGAAGACCAGACAGGCCGCTCAGATGGCAAGTAACGGATTTCACTCACGTTCTTCGCGCTCGCACGGGATGCGATCGCTGTTCAGCGTCTTCTCCTCCGATCTGGCGATCGATTTGGGTACGGCGAACACTTTGGTGTATGCCCGTGGTAAGGGGGTTGTGGTCAACGAACCCTCCATCGTGGCAATCAATAAGAACACCGGAGAGATCGAGGCAGTCGGCATCGAGGCGAAAGAGATGCTCGGCCGCACGCCGGGAAACATCGTCGCCATCAAGCCAATGAAGGACGGGGTGATCGCGGACTTCAAGGTCACCGAAAAGATGCTGAATTACTTCATCCGCAAGGCGCACAACCGCAAGATGCTGGTGCATCCGCGGATCGTGATCGGTGTGCCGTCGGAGATCACGCAGGTGGAAAAGCGCGCGGTGGAAGACTCGGCGTATCGCGCGAAGGCGAGCGAAGTCTTCCTGGTGGAACAGGCCATGGTGGCCGCTATCGGCGCGGGTCTGCCCATCACCGAGCCGAGCGGCAATATGGTCGTCGATATCGGCGGAGGGACCACGGATATCGCGGTGATCTCGCTATCGGGCATTGTGTATTCGCGGTCGGTGCGGATGGCCGGCAACCAGATGGATGAGGCAGTGATGAACTACCTCAAGCGCAAATACAACCTGTTGATCGGTGAGCGCACGGCAGAGCAGATCAAGATGGAGATCGGCTCGGCGTATCCGCTGGACAAGCCGCTGCAGATGGAGATCAAGGGCCGCAACCTGATCGAAGGCGTGCCCAAGACGATCACCATCGACGACTCGGAGATACGCGAAGCGTTGACTGAGAGTGTTGCAGTCATTCTCAACGCGATTCGTGTGGCTTTGGAACGTACGCCGCCGGAGCTTTCCGCCGACATCAGCGATCGCGGTATCGTGCTGACCGGTGGAGGCGCGCTGATCAAGAACCTGGACAAGCGGATTCGCGAGGAGACCGGGTTGCCGGTGTCGATCGCGGACGATCCGTTGAAGTCGGTTGTGCTGGGCACGGGCAAGATGCTGTCGGACTTCAAGCTGCTGCGCAAGATCAAGATCGAGTAAGGCCTGGAAAACAAGGCCATCACCTCCGACGGAGTCGACACTGCAGTACTGGAAGTAACGGACCATGGAAACCTTCCTCGAGCGCTACAAGAACATCATGGTCCTCTCCGTCGTGCTCCTGGCGCAGTTCCTGGGGCTCGCGGTCCAGGTACGGACGCCTGCGGCACGCGGTAGCGACGGCAAGGGTGTGCGGCTGCTGCGCTACTGGGTAGTCGCCATGATGTCGCCGCCGGAGAAGGTGATGTCGCATACCGGCTCGGGCGTGCGCGGCTTCTGGGGCAACTACATCGATCTGCGGAATACGCGGGACGAGAACCACGCGTTGCGTGCGCAGTTGGAGCAGCTTCGCCTGGAACAGGCGGCGTTGCTGGAAGATGCGAAGCAGGGCCACCGGCTGCAGGACTTGCTCGACTTCCGCCAGAAGTACATCTACACCACGGTCCCGGCGCAGGTGATCGGCACCGGCGGCAGCGACCAGTCGCGCATCCTCACGATCGACAAAGGATCAAAGGAAGGCCTGAAGCGCGATCAGCCGGTGATCACGCCCGACGGCATCGTGGGCAAGCTGGTGGAGGTCTTCCCGCATACATCGCAGGTGCTGGAGATCAACGATCAGACCAGCGGGGCCGGCGTGCTGCTGGAGAAGACGCGGATGCGCGGCGTCCTGCGCGGCAACGCTTATGGCCAGCCGCAGATCATCAACGTGCTGCCGGATGACCGCGTCAAGCCGGGTGAACGAGTCGTGACCAGCGGCGGCGATCAGATCTTCCCACGGGGCCTCTCCGTGGGCACGGTGGTCAAAGTAGTAAGCGATCCGGACCGCGAGCCTTATGTGGACATTGTCCTGAAGCCGGCCGCGAACCTGCAGCACCTGGACGAGGTGCTAGTGGTGACCGAGACCAGCGATCAGTTGCCAGTGGCAGCGCAGCGTGACCTTGCGAAGAGCGAGGCGGCGGGCGCGGAAGAAGTGGAGATGCAGCGCGCCTCGGATGTTCTAGCCGAGAAGCTGCCCGGCCTCGAGGACCCCAATGCGCCCAAGGGGGACGATGCCTCGAAGGACGCTGCAGTGGACGTGCGGCCGCTCAAGCCGCTGGCGGCAGCGCATCCGGACCGATTCTCTCCCAGCGAGGTGCGCCCGGCGGCAGAGATGACGCCGGGAAAGGCGCCGGTAATCACCTCCTCGGCACGCACGAGTGAGCTTATGAACGAGGGTGCGCAGCCGGTGAGACATGCGAAGAAGCCGGCAGCGAGCCCGAGTGCCGCCCCGGATGGCGCCACATCCACGGATGGAACAGCCAAGCCCACGCCTCACGTGAATCAGGAGAGCTTCATTATTCCCGGCACGGCGACCGGGCCTGACCGGCCCCTCATGAATCCGCAGAGGACGGGACCATCGACGGGTCCAGAAAAGACGAGTGCAGCCATCATCACAGCCGCGCCGGGGGCAGCAACCAGGGAGCAGCACCAGTAATGGCCGTGTTGATGGCAAATTCGCGGCGGGAGCTGGATTCGCAGCAGTTTCCCTGGCCCATCATGCTGGCGGCACCGCTGCTGGCGGTGTTCCTGCAGGCGTATCTGCCGCTGCGCTATCCGCGGCTGGACGTCTTCGATCTGCCCCTGCTAGTGGTGATCTACTTCTCTGTCTCGCGGCGCAGTCCGATTGCAGGTACGCTCATCGGCGCTATTGTCGGCCTGCTGCAGGACGGTGTGACCCATCAGCCGGTCGGTATTCACGGCATCGCAAATACGATCATCGGGTTTCTGGCTGCATCGATCGGATTGAGGATCGACGTAGATAACCCGATCACGCGGATGCTGATGATCTTCGCCTTCACGCTGGTAGACAGCTTCCTTTACCTGGTGATCGTGCGTCATTTGATTGCCGAGCCGCTGGCATGGAGCTGGATACACCAGATTGTGCGCGCCGCGGTGAATGTCGCGCTGGGCCTGGTGCTGTTTGCTGCGCTGGATCGCACGCGGCTGCGGGATTGATGAGGCGAGTATGAGCAGCATGCGGGACGAGAAGATTCCGGCGCTCAAGCTGACGGTGGTGCAGTACACCATCGTCGCGATCCTTGCCGTGCTGATCACCGGGCTTTGGCGGCTGCAGATTCTGGGCGCCACGAACTATCGCGAGCTGGCAGAGGCGAACCGCATCCGCAAGGTGCCGATCCTGGCGCCGCGAGGCAGGCTGTTCGATCACGAAGGACGCCTGCTTGTGGACAACTATCCTTCTGTCTCGTGCTTTCTGGTGGCGGACCAGACGCAGAGTCTCGACAGCGACCTGCCGAAGATTGCGCGCGGACTGCACATGACGGTCGACCAGATTCGCGCCACGATGGCCCACTATCGCGGCGGGCCGAAGTATCAGCTTATCCCACTCAAGGCCGACATCACTCCGGATGAGAAGGAGTTCATCGAGGCGCATCGCGATGAACTGCCGGAGCTGGAGACGATCGACGAGCAGCGCCGGCTCTATCCGCGCGACGGCTTTGCCGCCGCCCTGATCGGCTATACGGGCGAGGTCAGCGCGGACATGCTTAACCAGTCCAGGTATGCCTACTACGAGCCAGGGGATGTGGTGGGGCGCTCCGGTGTCGAAGAGAGCTATGACGCGCTGCTGCGCGGCACCGATGGCTCGCGCGACGTGCTGGTGGACAGCCACGGGCGCGAGGTAGGCCGGCTTGGCTATGAGCGCGCCATCCCCGGGATGGACCTGAAGCTGACCATCGATCTCGACATCCAGAAGGCGGCGGAGCTGGCTCTGGGCAACAGGAATGGCGCGGTGATTGCGATGGACCCGCACACCGGCGACGTGCTGGCCCTGGTGAGCCATCCTTCGTTCAACCCGAACGATTTTGCCGTGCGCGTGCAGCGCGACACCTGGGCCAAGCTCATTACCGATCCCAACCATCCGCTGATGGACAAGGCCATCCAGGACCAGCTTGCGCCGGGGTCTACTTTCAAGCTGGTGATGTCGGTTGCCGGACTAGAGGAGCACGTTGCGCAGAATCTGAAGGTGAACTGCACAGGCGGAGCGACCTTCTACGGACGCTTCTTCGCCTGCGATGCGCACCACGGCCTGGTGAATATCGACAACGCCATCCCGTATTCCTGCGACACCTACTACTACACGCTGGCGCAGCGGCTGGGCATTGAGCCGATTGCCAAGTGGGCGCATGCACTGGGACTGGGCCGCAAGACGGGCATCGATCTGCCTAACGAGGCCTCGGGCGTGGTGCCATCAGAAGAGTGGAAGCTGAAGAACTATCACGAGAAGTGGTACGCGGGTGAGGTGATCTCGGTCGGCATCGGGCAGGGAGCCACCGCGGTGACACCGGTACAGCTAGCGCGGACGATTGGCGGCATCGCATCGGGCGGAGCCATGCGGCGGCCGCATGTGGTGATTCAGGACCAGCTACCGCCGAATTATCAGCAGGCGATTGTGGATTCGTATCCCGGCTCGGGCGATGCCAACATACCAATCAATCCTTCAACTTGGGAAACGATCACTGACGGTATGGCGGCGGTGACCGCGGCCACCGGGACCGCCTCCAACGCTCATCTGGAGGGCATCGACTTCGCCGGTAAGACGGGAACGGCGCAGGTGGTGAATCACAGTTTTGGCGCCAAATCGGTCTCGAAGGACGTCAATTCGCGTGCCAACGCATGGTTTGTGGGCGTTGCGCCGCGGCGTAACCCGGATATTGTAGTCGCCGTCCTGTGGGAGCACGGGGGATGGGGCAGAGGCTCGTCCGTTCTGGCTGCGCAGGTCATTCAGGCATATGTGGACAAGCAGCGGCGGATGGAGCACAACGTGCTGCAGGTCGAGGCGGCGCCGAAGCCAGTGCCGGAGGGCCAGCCCAGCGCGGAGGCGCCGGCGAAGAAGACAGCTCCAGCTAAGCCGACGGAAGTCGGTGCCGTCTGGTCCGACCCGGATGCACCGAATGCTCTGGGGGGCAGGCGGGTGAAGGCGTCGCGGCCGCAGGATGCGAAGCTGCTGGCGTCGGTGCGGGCGGGACGTTTCTTTCTAAATTCCGCGGTCGATGACCGTGCGGCGCGGCCTGTTGTTTTCGGAGGAAACCACTAACCATGCAACGATTCCTTCGACTGCGCGACTTCGACTGGGTGCTGATGGCGATGGTGTTCCTGCTGTCGGCCCTGAGTGTTCTCGAGATTTACTCGGCGACCATCAACACGAAGTTCCACGGATTCGAGAGCAAACAGGTGTTGTGGCTGGTGGGCGGCACCGCAGCGATGCTGCTGCTCTCCTTCATCGACTATCACGTGCTGCTGGACGTGATCCATTGGGTCTACGGGTTCTGTATCGTCTCGCTGGTGGTGGTTCTGGTGGCGGGGCAGAAGGTGCTCGGGGCGCGGCGATGGATCCGCATGGGGGGGATTCACTTCCAGCCATCAGAGTGGGTGAAGCTGATCCTGATCATCGCTGTGGCGCGCTACTTCACCAACATGGCGGGCCGGGATCTGGACTGGAAGGACATAGGCAAGGGCTTCCTGTTGGTAGGCATTCCAATGGCGCTGGTGCTGAAGCAACCGGACCTGGGTACGGCACTTACCTATGTGCCGGTGCTGCTGATCGGGCTGTTCCTGGGTGGCATTGGCTGGAAGAAGGCGCTGATCATCGCGTGCGCGGCCCTGATGTTGATTGTGCCCATCTGGAGAGCGGGGCTGAAGCCGTACCAGAAAGCCCGGCTGACCAGTTTTATCTCCCCGGAGGAGGACCCGCGGGGCTCTGGCTACCAGATCCGGCAGTCGCTGATCGCGGTGGGCGATGGGGGTGTGTGGGGGCGCGGCGTGGCCAAGGGTACGCAGACGCAGGGTGACTTCCTGCCCATTCCGTACACCGATTTCATCTTCGCGGCATGGAGCGAGGAACACGGCTTCGTGGGTGCCGTGTTTGTCCTGCTGCTATACTTCTTCATACTGATGCGTTTGATACAGAACGCTCAGACAGCGCCAGACCTCTCCGGCACCATGCTGATCATGGGCGTCGTCGCAGTGCTCATCTTTCAGATAGCAGTCAATGTGGGAATGGTCGTGGGGCTGATGCCCGTTACCGGGATACCGTTGCCGCTGATGAGCTACGGCGGGTCCTCGGTGCTGTTCACGTTCCTCGCCCTGGGCATCGTGATGAATGTCCGGATGAACCGGTTCGTGAACTAGGGACAAAGTTGTGCGGTGCTGCCGACCGGGATCGGAGGCGACGCCGGAAAGAGATTTTGCAGGAATTTAAAGTAAAGCCGGCCAGGCGGATCACCCGGGGCCGGGCAGGATTAGGAATGAAGACGCAGAGACGGGGAACGACCCCGCCCCACAATCGGGTAGGAGCGGTCACAAACTCTCTGCGCGTGGAAAGCCCCAGCACAAAAGTTGATTTTTTCGGTGAGCGGCGGCGCGCCAGCGCCTGGCGGCGGCTCACTCCTCAAATCAGGCCGGCTCTCCCTCGTCTGCACTCGTCCTCCCCGGTACTCCGGTCCGGTACTCCGGGAACAGGACTCGTTCTGTTCTGATCTGCCTCGTCTGCTGCCCCGGCGTTTAGTGCCGCGGGCAAGAAAGAGGCAGTATGGCGAAAGAGATTTGTATCTCCACCACGCCGCATGAGACGCGGCTTGCGATCGTCGAAGACGATCAACTCACCGAGATCTACTACGAGCGCGAGAACGAATACACGCTCGCCGGATCCATTTACAAAGGCAAAGTGACGCGCGTGCTTCCGGGCATGCAGTCGGCATTCGTGGAGCTGGGACTGGAGCGCGACGCGTTCCTGTATGTGACGGATTTCCTGGAAGAGCAGGAAGATTCCGAAGAATTTGCAGACGGGCAGCCGGTGGATGCCCGTAAGGAACGCCCGGAGGGTGGTCGGGGCGGCGGACGGCGTGGCGGAGCCGGCCGTGCTCCGGAGCGCGGGTCTGAACGCGGCTCAGAGCGCAGTCAGGATCGTCCGGAACGGCCGGCATTAGCGGCACCACGAGCTGAGCCGGCCGGCAGTGCAGCCGCCGAGGCTGAGGGAGAGCCAGGCGAAGAGGCCGGCCCGGGCGGAGAGTTTCAGCAGGGTACCCGCCGCTGGCGTGGCCGTCGCGGCCGCCGTCGTGGCGTACGCGGGGTTCAAGGGCAGGATACTGATTCTCAGGTATCCGACCAGCCCGAGCCGACCCGCGAGCCGATTGAGGAGTACGGCCACACCGGCTCCCTCTCGATCGAAGGCAAAGCTGACACATCCGCTGCGGGATCGGCAGCGGAGAGCCCCAGAGAGCAAGGCAGGCGCGGCGGCCGGCAAGACCGTGGACGGTCACAGCCTGGATCGCCGGCGATCACGCTGCCAGGCGAAGCGCTGCAGAAGTATGGCCAGCAGCCGGCTTCGAGCGACGAGGGAATTGAAATTTCTGAAGCTGAGGAGCCCACGGCGCATGCGCCTGAGGTCACGAGTCGGCCCTCGACACTGGTGGAACACCCGATCCTGTGGGATGGCGTCAGCGCCGCCCTGCCCGGGGAGACGCTATCGCGCCATCGCGAGCGGCCGGCGGGGCGTTCCGAGGCTGAAACGGGGAGTGCAGAGCAGGGGCCCGCTCCGGAACCGCAGGCTTCAGCCGGCGAGACGACACCGATCGATAACGCATTTCCGCCAGCGCATGAGGCAGAGCCGGCACCGCTGGTGCTGGAAGAAGAAGACCTCGATAACCCCAGTGCCAATGCCAGTGCGCAGGAAGAGGCGGAGTTCGATCCTCAGAATGCCTCCGCATCCCATCGCGTGGATCCCTCATCGCCCAGTGAGTTTCGCCTGTCGTCGCTCTTCGGCCGTGAGTCGGAGGCGGTCGAGAAGCAGGAGCCAGCGGCCACCCCCGTCCAGAGTGCGGGGCAGGAGCCCGTAAATGGTGAAAGGGCCGAGATGGGCGATCCACAGGACGAATCCGGTTTCGAGCCGCATCACGAGGCTGCGGCGGAGCACAGCCCGGCAGCGGGACAGCCGGGTTACGAAAACAATGCCGGAGGAAGTACTGAGGGCACTGAGGTCCACCCGGAGCAGTCGCACGAGGCCGCGGCACTCGACCATCTCCATGCCTTCACGCCGGGCGTCGGGCAGGTGGAAGAAGAGGTGATCGACGAAGAGGAGTATGACTTCGCTCCGCTACCAGAGCATGCCACTGGGCATGACGATGAGCACGACCTGGGCGATCTGGTCGAAGAGGAGACGCAGGCGTCCGGCGGTTCGGAGTTCGGAGATGTGATCCGTGAGGCGCAGATCGATCGCCAGGTGATCTCGAGCGACGATGACGATTTCGAGGACAGCGATGAGGCGGAGGACGAGGGCGCAGAGGAAGAAGAACCTGCAACGACGACCGTCGAGGGAGGAACGCCGGCACCGCGTCGGGGACGTGCCGACCGCCAGCGCGGCGGACGCGAGCGCCGTGGACGCGGCCGCAATGGGCGGCGCCAGTCGGCACAGACGAGCGATCTGCCGATCATCTCTGAGCTGCTGAAGCAGGGCCAGGAGATTCTGGTTCAGATTGCCAAGGAGCCGATCGCGAAGAAGGGCGCGCGCATCACCAGTCACATCGCGCTCCCCGGACGCTTTCTCGTCTTCATGCCGACGGTCAATCACGTCGGAGTATCGCGGAAGATCTGGTCGGACGAAGAGCGGCAGCGGCTGAAGCGCATTTTGATCAGCGAAAAGGGCGAGGCCTCCGGCGGATTCATCGTCCGCACGGCGGCGGAGAATGCGAGCGAAGAGGAGCTGCGCGCGGACCTGCGGTTCCTGATCAGCCTGTGGAGTGAGATCAAGCAGCGTTCGGACGCGGCGAAGGCTCCGGCGCTGATCTATCACGATCTGAACCTGGTGGAACGCATCTTGCGCGATCAGGTTTCAGATAACTTCTCGACCATCTGGGTCGATTCCGAGGCCGAGTACGAGCGCATTGTGCGCTTCCTGAATCGCTTCCAGCCTTCGCTGGTGCGACGCGTGAAGCTGTACACGAAGGAGACGCCGCTCTTCGAGCAGTTCGGTATTCAGGACGAGATCACTAAGGCCCTGAAGTCGAAGGTGTGGCTGAAGTCGGGTGGATCGATCGTGATCAATCAGACGGAAGCGCTGGTGGCGATCGATATCAACACGGGCAAGTATGTGGGCAAGACGGCGCGACTCGAGGACACGATCCTGAAGACGAACCTGGATGCAATTCCGGAGATCGTGCGGCAGATACGGCTGCGCGATCTGGGCGGCATCATCGTGATCGACTTCATCGACATGGACGAACGCAAGAATCGCCACAAAGTGATGGCGGCGCTGGAAGAGGAGCTGAAGTCGGACCGCGCGCCTTCGAAGGTGCTCCAGTTCAATGATTTCGGCCTGGTGGCGATTACACGCAAACGCGTCAAGCAGTCGCTGGAGCGGACCTTGAGCGTGCAATGCAACATCTGCGCAGGGACCGGCATGGTGAAGAGCCCGACGACGGTGGCCAACGAGATCTACACGGAGATGCGCAAAATGCAGAAGCACTTTGAGCGGCACGATGTGATGTTGCGCGTGCATCCTGAGGTAGTGAAGACGCTGAAGGGCAACAACGCGCGCTGGCTGAATGAGCTGGAAGAGATGACCGGGCGCACCATCATCGTGAAGAGCGATCCGGCGCTGCACCCGGAGCAGTTCGACATCCACTGATGGTCGTTTGAGTGAAAGGAAGGGTCTGCCTAATACGGCGGACCCTTACCTTTTGCGCTACCATACGCATTTGCCACTGCGGAGAGAAACTTTTGTCGAGCAATGTGTGTCCTACGTACAGGGAGCGTCAGGGTTAGCTCCTGAACCGGAAGAGGAGCCTCGCTCCTACGATTTTGACAATGGAGTCTGCCAATTATGAGCTGTTCTGCTGTCTGCCTCTCCAGTCGCAAACTTGGCCGGTGCCTGCCGGCGTTTCTTTTGGGAGTCACGGTCGCCGCCTCTACCGCTCTGGCTCAGACGCCGGCGAGCACGCAGTATTCATCGAATGCCGATTCGGGTTCCGATGTGGCGATCAACCAAGGCCTGAGCGTGCTTTCGTATCACTCTCAGGAAAGCGGGCAGAACAGTGGCGGCTATGGGAACGGCGGCTATCACCAGTACCCGAAGTACGGGCAATCGGGCTTCCACCACATCGCCATTGAAGCCGGTGCCGGGTTTGATGCTCCGCTGGGCAATACGAAGAACGCCCAGACCTTCGGTTACAACATCAAGCTGGGCGGAGGTTGGAACTTCAATCATCACTTTGGAACGCTGCTGGAGTACGAGTTTAACCGCACTGGTATTCCTAATTCTGTGCTGGCCTCGGTTGGAGCTCAGGCAGGCGTCGGTGTCAACGGGGATGTTCATATCTGGGGCTTTACGCTCGATCCGGTGTACTACTACAAGACGACTGGCTCCTGGGGCGGTTATGTGACCGGTGGCGGAGGGTTCTATCGCAAGGTGACTACTTTCTCCACGCCGGTCTACCTTGGGATTGGCTGCGACTTCTACTATGGCTGCTATCCGCAATATAGCAATCAGACCGTCAGCCACTTCTCAAGCAATCAAGGCGGTCTGAACATCGGTACCGGCCTCACACACAATTTGGGCGACGGCGGCGCAAAGATATATGCAGAAGCGCGGTATGTGTGGGTGGACTCTCCCGGACCGACCGCGACGGCGCTGGGTTCGGGGACGGTCAGCATGATTCCGGTGACCTTCGGTGTCCGCTTTTAACTCAGGCTGGATTTGCAGCGATCTCAGCGATAGAGCACGGTCAGAATGCCAGCGCCGAGCGTGGCCATCGAAGGCAGCACGGCGAGAGCGAGGGGATAGAATCCCAGCGCCTGACCGCGCAGCTCGCTAGCCGCCATGGTCGAGACAAGCAGCACGACGATGGCGAGGATCAGCGAGTGGACGAGTGGGCTAATGGGCGCGAGCTGAGCGGCCAGGAATCCTCCCATCGCTGCGTAGAGGCAGGTTGCCGCCAGGTTGAAGGCTTGCGCCGAGCGCGAGGGCGGTAAGCTGCTCCAGCTCGGCACCAGCCAGCGGATCAGCAACGTGGTGACGCCTGTCAAGAGCGCCATACAGGCGAAGCCGCCGGCGATGGCGATGAAGGAATGAAGCAGCGGCATGGTGCCAGCTCGCAATCAGTGCGCGTTCGACGCGGCAGAACCGGCGGGCTTCGCGTGCTGCATCAGCGCTTCAATGTCCTCCGCCATGTGCGGCAGATCCGCGATGAAATCCTGCAGCTTGCCGTTCTTGTCGACATAGAAGGTGTCTTCGATGCGGACGCCGATTTTCTCTTCCGGCAAATAGATTCCGGGCTCGATAGTGAATACGGAACCCGGTCCGAGGGGTTTCGCGAAGTCGAGCGGATCGTGCACGTCGATGCCGACGGAGTGGCTCAGACCGTGGATGAAGTATTTATCCAAGGGCTGGCCGTGCAGGTCTTTGCCGTGGGTTTTGATGTAGTTACGCGCGACGCCATCAAGCGAATCCTCTGGATGCTCGCGGTTGTAGAGGGTCGACTTGCCGGAGGCGAAGGCCTCCGCAGCCGCGCGTTGCCCACCCAACACGATGTTGTAGATCTCACGCTGGCGATCGCTGAAGTGCCCATTCACCGGAATAGTGCGCGTGACATCCGAGGCATACATGGAGTATTCGCCCGCCGCATCCATCACGACGACATCGCCGCTCTGCATGGTTCCGTCATCGGCCATGTAATGCAGGACGGTGGAGTTGATGCCGCTGCCCACGATAGAGGGGTAGGAGGGGCGCTCGCAGCCATTGGCGAGCAGAGTGCCGGTGATGACGCCGGAGATCGCGCGCTCATTCACGCCGGGGTGGATGGCGAGGATCGCGGCTTCCTGGGCTTTGATGGAGGCGTCCGCGGCCTTACGCAGCAGTTCGATCTCGCCGGGGTCCTTGAACGAGCGAAGTTTCTTGGTCAAATCGCGGACATCCTGCGGTGTGACGGGGTCGCCGCTTCCGATGCTACTCGCAGTGAAGGTGAGCGCGGACCGCGCGGGCTGACTATCGAGCTGAGTCCAGACGGTGCGGAGGCCACGCTCGCCCAGGATGCCGGGCAGGTCGCGGATGGAGCGGACTTCGCGCACGCCGGTGACGCCGGTCACATTGGGTGATGCCTGGTCCAGCTTGACGCCGGTGAACTGCTCCATGCGCAGATTGCGCTCGGGGAGCAACAACACCTCGCGATAGGGTAGCGCTGGCTTTCCGGCGCGCGCGGGGACTGCATCTGCCACGATGAGCGCGGCGCCTGGCTCATTCCAGCCGGTGAGGTAGTAGAAGTCTTCGTTCTGGCGGAAGTCCTGGTACTCCATCGCAGGTTCGTAGTTGCCGAAGAGCAGGGCGGCGCCGCCGTGAAGCTCATGTGCAAGTGCTTCGCGCCTCGCCTCATAGATAGCATTAGGCTGTCGCTCGAGCGCCAGAAGAGTTGTCGAGGAGATACCAAGGAGCAGCAGCAGGATAAGTGTTGCAGGGCGAGCAATGCGCATGCGGAACAGTGTAGAGCACAAAGCAAAGCGGGCCCAGGTTACGGAGCGGTTTCACTATTACTGAGCACGGCCAGCCTCCGCGAAGTGTGGTTTCTTGACGGAAAAGCCACGCCAACACTGGTGCTCTTGTATACACCTACAGTGAAAACGCTCTAAGGGCCGCTTTGAAGACTTAGGGTCGATTGCCGCTGATGAGACGCAACAGGAACGTCAGGATGACCGCGCCGACGACCCCGACGAAGATGGTGTAGATAAGTCTTCGCTGCCGGTGTGTCCGAGTGCCCGCATGATGAAGCCGCCGACGATGGCGCCAATGATGCCAACGATGATGTCACCAAGTACGCCATAGCCGCTGCCCTTCATGATTTTGCCGGTAATAAATCCGGCGATAATGCCAACGATGATCCACCCGAGAATAAACACGATGCCAATCCCAACCTTTCCTCAAGATTGTGCAGCCGTCTGTCAGGCGAGGGAATGTCTCACCGGTGACCGCAGTCCAGCAATAGCGATCAGACAGTAGCACTCCGCTTGGAAGTGGTATGTGCCGGCGGTTACACACCCACGGGGAAGGGCTTCGGAGAGGACTCATCCAGGTTGGCCCCGCTACGCCAGCGCTCGAAGCGACCTTGCAGAAGCGACAGCAGGCCGGTGTACCAGTAACCGACAACAAAGAGCAGCAGGAAGGGGATGGTGAAGTAGTTTTCGTTGGTGATGGCGTAGGCGATGGTGAGAGCGAAGTAGCAACCGATGAGCAATTCCACCCAGGGCACGATGCCAAGCCGCTTGCGGTATTTCGCTGCCTGCGCGCGTTCGCCCTTCTTCTCCACGCGATATTTCGGTGTCCGTTTGAAGGAGCTTTTGATGCCGAACAGCGCTTCCAGGACGGCGCGGGTATTAGTGACCGTGAGACCGATGCCGAGCGCCATGAGGAAAGGGAGATAGAGAAGGGTCTTGAGCCAACTGCGCGGATAGAGCTCTTTCTGCGAGACGAGATAGAAGGAGGAGATGGAGAAGGTGGACGCCATGAAGAGCGGCACGTCGATGAGCAGCATCTGGAACCAGCCCTGGTAGAAACGGATCACCATGGCGGGCATCAGCAGCAACGACAGCACGACCATCAGTGGGTAACTGATGTTCGCCGTGAGGTGATAGAAGGCTTCGATCTTGGTGTGAAACGGGACATCACTGCGGAAAACACGCGGCAGGATTTTCTTCGACGTCTGGATGAGGCCTTTGGCCCAGCGCGCCTGCTGGGTCTTGAAAGCGGTCATTTCGATAGGGACCTCAGCCGGGCAGGCGACATGCTGCAGGTAACGGAACTGCCAGCCCTTGAGCTGGGCGCGATAGCTCAGGTCCGTGTCCTCAGTGAGTGTGTCGTGCTGCCAGCCTCCGGCCTCTTCAATCGCGCCGCGGCGCCACATGCCGGCGGTGCCGTTGAAGTTGAAGAAGACGCCCGAGCGCGAGCGGCCACCATGCTCCAGCACGAAGTGGCCATCGAGCAGAATGGCTTCGACCTGGGTGAGGAAGCTGTAGTCGCGATTAAGGTGGGTCCAGCGTGTCTGCACCATGCCGATGCGTGGCTCAGCGAAGTGATGCACCACCTGCATGAGCCATGCCGGAGGAGGCACAAAGTCGGCGTCGAATATAGCGACGAGCTCGCCTGAGGCCTGCTTCAGACCGGCGTCGAGCGCGCCGGCCTTGTAGCCATAGCGATCCGTGCGATGGAGATAGACGATGTTGTGTCCGAGCGAGCGATAGCGCTCCACCAGGCCGCCGGCTACTTCCTGCGTCTCGTCGGTTGAGTCGTCGAGCACCTGTATCTCCAGCCGGTCGGAGGGATACTCCAGACGACAACATGCGTCGATGAGGCGATCGATGACGTACTGCTCATTGAAGATGGGCAGTTGCACGGTGATTCGCGGCAGCTCAGCGAAGCGGCTAGGCGGCTCGGTGACGGCGCGATCGCGATGCTTGTAATAAAGATAGACGAGCTGGTAGCGATGCATGCCATAAAATGCGAGCACGATCATGACAAGGAAGTAGGGGATGAGCAACGTGGTATCGAAGGCATTCCACTGATAGAGGTAGCGGAAGGGATTGTTGACCGGATCGTTGCCGTAGTGGGTGCGCAGGTAATGGCCTACGCCGCGCTGCGTATAAAGCCAGAGCCCGGCATTCGCGGCTGTGTGCTGGAGGAACGCTGCAAGCTCGATCAGATGCATCCCTTGTGGGGGCCGGCTGCGGGCATGAGGCCCCGAAACGGCGCACATTCAGGATTGTACGTGTTTGCCGCAGATCCAGAGCAGATTTTCCGTCCATTGCCGCCGCCGGTGATGAGAAAGCAGATCTCTCCACTTCGCTCCGGTCGAGGTGACGTCAGGGATTATTCGGAGGTTTCGCTAGCGCAGCAAACTCTGGCGGAAGAGCGCATCCCGCTCCACCGGGCGAAAACCCGCATCGCGGATAATGCGGCGCAGCTCGGATTCGCCGCCGTGATGGGACGGTTCCAGGTTGCCTGCCTGCGACCAGGGAACGGCGCCGGCGTCGTCTGCGCCGAAACGCAAGGCG
>JAUTWX010000223.1 GCA_030838385.1 Acidobacteriaceae bacterium | reverse complement strand
CTGATGCAGCTTCCGGATGAGGAGTTCCAGAAGCCGATTCACACTGAGCACGCGCCGCTGATCAATATCGGGACAGGCGAGGATGTGACCATCCGCGGGTTGGCGGAGCTGGTGGCGGGCGAGCTTGGCTTTACTGGCGAGCTACGCTTCGATACGACCAAGCCGGATGGCACGCCGCGCAAGCTGCTGGATGTCTCCCGGATGCACGCGCTGGGTTGGCGCGCGAAGACAGGGCTGGCGGAGGGGATACGCAAGACCTACGCGGCGGCAGAAGCGCAACTCAAGGCGTAGTCCGTTCGCGCGTGTGGCGCTCGCGACACAAGATAAAGCCGAAAATGCACAGGCCGAGCAGCGACACGGCGCGGCCGATCCATGTGTCCGGAGTGGTGCGCCAGCGGATGTCGATCTGCGAGCGGCCTTGCGGGACGGGGACGGTGAGGAGGCCATCGTCGCGGCGTGGGCGTTGCGTCACGGCGGCTCCGTTGCGGCGGATTATCCACGCCGGGTAGTCCATGAGGCGGAAGACGGCGTAGCCGGCTGCGGGTGTTTTCAGCAACACGGCGCGGTGATCCGATGACCAATCTGTCACCGTGATAGTGGCGTGACGCTCCACGCTGGGATCGGGCTGATATTCGGGGTTCTGCACTTTGCCGCTGTCCGGCTCCTCGGCGCCGGGATCCACGAGAACACGTACTGGCGGCATGTCCTGATCGACTTCGGCGTTGTCGTCGTCACGTGGGGTGTATTCGTCGGTGCCCTCCTGGCCATCGCCATCGTGCATGAGGGCGATCTGGGCAGAGACGTTGTCTTGCTCATCGCAGAATTGATGGAAGGCCCGGCTGCAGGCGACGATCGATGCAGTGCAGAAGACTGCGACTGCCGCGATGAGCCAGGTTGATCGCGTGTAGCGGGCGATGCTGCCGGCGGTGAAGAGAGCGACTACCGGTGCGAGCACGAGGAGCCAGCGCCAGGGGAATTGCATATATGCGAGCTGCGGTGCATGTCGCCACAACGGCGCGCTGACGGGCACGAGGAGCAGCAGGATCAGGGGAATGAAAGATGCGAGCCAGAGCAGCGGACGAGATCGCAGAGCATCACGCCACAGCAGAATGGACGCGAGGGCGAAGGCGAACAGGATGCACGCGAGGAGGGACGCGGTGTGGAGCACGGCGTCATGGAAGGGCTCGCCGGTGTGATGAAAGAGGAAGCTGTCCTGGAAGCGCATGTCCGGACCGATGGCGCGTGCGATCTCGACCCAGCGCTCCTGATATGCGGCAGGGACGAGGTAGAAGGCAGCGAGCAAGAGTCCTGTTGCGGTGGCTGCGGCGATGCGTAACGGCGCGCGCCAATTGCGTTCCGATGCGAGACGAAGGAGGACGATCCATAGCAGGACATAGCAGGCCATGACGCCGGAGGGTGCATTCGTGAGCCAGATGCCGGCGATGGTGGCGGCGAGGGCGGCGATGGGAACCACGGGCCTTACGGCGAAGCAGAGCAGCAGCGGAATAAGCGCGGCGGCCATCAGCTCGCCGTACGCGGTGCGCTCATAGGCGACGAAGAGCAGGTAGGGATTGGCGACGTAGAGACAGCCGGCGGCGGTGGCGGCGAGCGGGGTGAGCCAGTCTCGCGCGAAGCGGCGCATGGCGAGCCCCGCGCAGAAGAGACAGATCGCGGTGAAGAGCCAGGGTGTGGCGTGCCAGCCGGCGATGGTGCCGAGGGCGGCGCCAAGCATCCACGATGCAGGTGGATAAAAGACAAAGCGGGGCTCACCGGCGCCGAAGTTTGCGGACGAGGCCCACTGTGGATAGAAGAGGCCGCTGTGCCAGCTACGCGCTACTTCGAGCCAGGAGACGAGGTGGAAGTCAAAGTCGTGCCCGCAGGAGGGTCCGCGTGTGACGAGAACGCAGGTAGCGGCGAGGGTGGTGAGCAGGAGTGCGGCGAGCGAGAGCGATGGCCGCTTCCACTTAAAACTCACGGCGTGAGCCGCAGCGTGTGTTCTGTTGCCGACTGGACGGCCGCGGGCGTGAACGGCAGCGCGAACGTGGTGGCGCCATACCAGGCGGGCCACTGGTCGCGATAGTAGGGGCTGACCGGGTCGCCGGATTGCCCCATCACGATGTTCTCCGTAGACGCGTCGATGTCGCTCCAGTCCATGGTGAAGCGCTGCGATGGGCCGAAGGCGCGGCCCACCTGCTTGACGGTGGTGGTGTCGCCGGATTGCGGACGGGGCGAAATGCCGGTCCAGCCGAAGAAGGGAATCATGCCATAGAGCGGGTGCGAGAGCGCGATCGTGTGTACATCGCCGTAGCGCCAGTTTTTGAGCGATAAGGGAGCATGCGCATTGTCGAGTCCGCGGGAGACGGCGGCAGCGAGCAGATCGTTCCAGCTCGGGTACTTCTCGGGCAGCCATGCCGCAGGCTTGCCGGTGACGAGCTGCTCTTCGACATACGCACTCTCCGGCCACTCGTAGAGCTTCCAGTCCTGGCCCAGGCTCGGTTCGAGCAGTAAGGGCCAGAGCGCGTCGCGCGCGGCGCTGACGATGGCCGGCGCGGCTCCGGTGGTGTGCATCACCCCGTCCCACGAGCGGAGGAGGTCCGCGGCAGCACGCAGGCGCGCAGAGGGATGGTGCGCATGGTCGATGGCGTAGGCGAAACGCTGCGCGAGCTCGTGGTTCAGCTCGGAGTCGATGTCGGTCTGCAGCGCGAGCATGTCGATGCGGGTCATCTTCTCGTGGCTGGCGAGCCACTTCCAGATGCGCTCATTGCGATAGGGGGAGGCCCACTCGAGCGAGAGCGGGGTGGGATAGCCATCGGGCGTGACGCGCGAGTTGGCAGTGGCCAGGATGCCGCCGGGAGGATCGAGAGACGCTGGGAGAGAGGCGAAAGGAAGCACGCCTTGCCACTCATGCACCTGGTCGGCGATGGGCACGCCTATCAGGCCGCCGGGCCGCTGGGGTATGTGGCCTATCGCCTGGTAGCCGATGTGACCCTGGTCGTCGGCATAGACGACATTGAGGGTGGGGGCCCACCATTTGCTCATGGCGGACTCGAACTCCTGCCAGTTGCCGGCGGTGTTCAGCGCATAGATGGGCATGCCGGCAGCGAACTGCGGATCGTACACGGTCCAGCGCAGCGCGACGGTCCGCAACTCATGCGGCACCAGCACTGAAATGATCGGTCCGTGATTGGTGCGCAGGACGTCGAGCTCCTGATCCTTGCCAAAGCGCACGTGAATGGTTTCGTGATCGCGGTCCATGGGGCGCCACGCGCTGCCATCCCAGTACTCTCCCTGGTTGTTGGTGCGCTCGACATATAGGTCCTGCGTGTCGCCGTAGAGCGCGGTGTAGCCCCAGGCGATGTGCTCGTTGTGTCCGGCGACGATCATGGGCACGCCGGGCAGGCTGACACCGGCGGCGTGGAAGTTGGGTGCGCGCAAGTCCATCTCGTACCACACGCCGGGCAAGGACTGGTTGAGGTGCATGTCGTTCGAGAGCAGGGGGCGGCCGGAGGCTGTATGCGCTCCGCTGAGGGCCCATTCGTTCGAGCCGGCGATGCAGTCGCGGCACGAGTTCGCCGTGCCCAGCGACGGGGCCAGTGCGGCGCGGAGCTGCAACAGATCGTCGGCGACTCCCTGAAAGGACTCGTCTTCCTCGGGCGGTGGAGGCGGCACGTCGGTGGGCGGCTTGGTCAGGTCGGGCATGGCCTGGGTGGGCGGGTGGTCGCGCCACGATCCGGTGGGATAGAGATCGGCGGCGAGCGTGGGGCCGATCTTCTTCGTGATCGTCTCGCGGCTGAGCTTGGTGGGCCACTGTTCATCGAGTGTCTGCACCATGCTCAGGATGATGAGCACCGAGTCGACGGGCTGCCATCGGCGCGGCTGATAGTTGAGCAGACGGAACTCGGCGGGGAGCGCATCGGCTTCGCCGATGTAGGCATTGACGCCGCGGGCGTAGTCCTCGAAGAGGCGGCGGTCCTGCGGGGAGAGGCTAGCGGTGAGCCGCTCGGCGGTTTGCCGGAACTCGAGGACGCGCTGAATGCGGTCGTGTTCCACGAAGTTGCTGCCGAGAACTTCCGCGATTTCGCCCGCCGCTACGCGCCGCATCATGTCCATCTGCCATAGGCGGTCCTGCGCGGCGACGTAGCCCTGGGCGGCGATCAGATCATCGAGGGAGGCGGCGGAGAGGTGAGGCACACCCTGACGGTCGCGCTGGACGGTGACCGGCTCGGTGATCGCGATGGTGCGGCGGTCGCCGTCGAGCTGCGGGAGCTGCGCCTGCATGGCGTGGCGGAGCCAGAGCGCGCCGGCTCCCGCGGCCAGCGCCACCAGGATAAGCGCCGTCAGACAGACGCGCAGCAAGCGGAAGAGCCAGCCGGTCTTTCGCCTCAAAGTCGTCGCCTCAAATGGTCTCTCGATGCGTTGCATACACACTCTGGCCGGGCATTCCCGGTGCAGTCAGCTGCGCCGGCACACAGACACCATATCGTAACCGCGCCCAGCGGCCGGCGGGTGCTACGGCTTGACAGCAGAGGAAAGCCCGGCAATCCTAATCATTCTCTCGAAACCGCTCGATCCCGTGTTTGTCTGTCAAGGAGCTGTATTGAAGGTTCGCGTTTTTTATCACGACAAGTGTTTCGATGGGGCGTGCTCAGCCTCACTGTTTACGCGGTTTCATCGCGAGTGCGTGGAGCCGTCGGCGACGTATAGCTATCACGGGCTGGTGCATCGTGCGGGTGCGCTGTTCAACGAAGCAGACTTTATCGGAGACGAAAACGCGATTGTCGACTTCAAGTATTCGGCCTCGCCGAAGATTACCTGGTGGTTCGACCACCACCTGAGCGCCTTTCTGACGCCGCAGGACCATGAAGACTACCGCCGCGGCATGGCCGAGGGACGCTATGCGATGCGGCGCTTTTATGACCCGAGTTATACCTCCTGCGCGGGTTTTCTGACGCACATCGCTTCCACGCGATTCGGCTTCAACGCGGCGCCGGTGGCGGAGCTGGTGAAGTGGGCAGACAT
>JAUTWX010000211.1 GCA_030838385.1 Acidobacteriaceae bacterium | reverse complement strand
TGCATACGTGGAGTCTGGATCGGTGGTGGACACCTTGTCCTGGCTATGTGTCGGCTCCATCAATCAGCCGCAACAAATGGTTCTCTGGAACGTGATCTTCCAGTCGGAAGTAGTAGAACAGCGATTCCGAACGGGCGTGTCGACCCATCATGCGCGTTAGTCCTCCGGCAATGGCCATCCACAACAGCATGGTCAAACTATGCTGCTAAATACCTCGCATTGCCATACGGACCTCATTAAAATCGGCTGACTTGTACTGAGTTTTTCAACACCCACCCCTGTATGCGCTCATTGAGATTGCGAACCCAGCCTCTTGTTAGAGGGGTTTGTCCATCAAGCTGGTTTACTGCCGCTCGACCGGCCGTTCCATTCAAGAACCGGAGAAGCGATTAAGGAAACGTTCGACACCAAGCGCATCCGCATCGCTCTTGCGCGGAAGACTCGCACTCTGTCCAGCCCAAAGCGGAAGGAATTCAGGGTTGGCTGATTTCTCGGCCAGGGAAGCAAGGTTTCTCACAAGGAATCGCTGCAAGGGATACGGAGAATTTCCACGTCTGAGCGATTCAGTTCGGTAAGCAATTCATTTGTGGATTCCGCGAGCAAGCCTCCCGGTGAAGCCCCTGGTCAACCCGAGTCTGCAAGTCTCGTCGCTGAGGATCGCGTCACGATGAAGCGCGCTCGTACCTGAATTCTTCGCGTGCCAAAAAGGCCCTGCCGATCTGGACCCCCTCAGCTCCGAGCGCAAAAGCCGCAATGCTCCCACGTGCATCCGCGATACCTCCGGCGGCAACCATGGGAGCCGAAACGGCGTCTGCGATCTGGGGTATCAGCGCAAAGGTTCCTGTGAGGGACCCTTCAGCGGGAGTGCATGAAGGAGCCGCGGTGGCCTACCGCTTCAAAACCCGAAGCGACGATCACATCGACGCCTGCCTCTTCGAGAAGAATCGCTTCGCCGGGCGTAGTTGCTATTCCGATCGTCGGAATTCGCTGCGCGCGGCATTCGTCAAGAATTTCTTTCGGGGAACTCCGCAAATGAAGCTGAAGACCGGCACCCTGGCATCGAGCACGACGCGCACATGGTCTCCAAACCTGGTAGGGACGTAGGGTTTTATACGTCCGCAGCGTGCCACCCAAGGCCTGGACATGTCCGGCGATAGCAGCCAGGCTGCGCGAGAAGGCTTCGCTGCCCGAGGTTCGCACGCCTTCGTCTTCCATCGAGACCCACAGGTTGGTCGCAAATGGTCTTGCATCGTGCGGATTTCAGCAATGACGTCTTTTATGGCCGCAGTCAGGATTCCCTGGCCGCTTGACAAAGCTATGGATTTCGATGTTATTGACGCTCGTGTCTCTGTAAGGCACTCTTAGGTATCGTGGACATCGAACGGACCCAGATTGGGGATAAAGTCGTGTTGCATGTGGCCGGCCGGATGGACGCCGAAAGCGCCGTTCACTTCGAGGATCAGTGCGAGTCCTGCATGTCAGAGGGGTTCACGAGCATTGTCGCCGACCTGGGCGACCTCATATACGTGAGCAGCATGGGACTTGGTGCAATCGTGAGGATGGCCAAGAAGTTGCAGGATAAGGGCGGAGAGCTCCGAATCTGCTGCCTGACCGGGCTGGTCCGGCAATTGTTTGAGATCACCAAGCTCAACCGTGTCTTTCCTGCGCATGACTCGGTCGAGTCGGCACTTATGAAGAGCTGAGCGAACGGCTTGTCGAGCACCCCGCAATCCCTGACGCTGCTCGCAAGGGTCGAATCGCTCGGGCCTCTTACGGAGTTCGTCAGAAAAGGTGCACGGGAGGCGAAGCTGCCGGAGTCACGCATGGGTGAGCTGGACCTCCTCATCGAGGAGATCTTCATGAACATAGCGCGCCACTCCTATCCGGAGGGCGCACCGGGAGTGGTCAACGTCACCTATCGGGTGTCCGAGCCGGGCGAGCTGGCCGTGGAGGTGGGCGATCAGGGGATTGGGTTCGATCCGCTGGCGGCGACTCCGCCAGACCTGACGCTGGATTTAGCGCAGCGGCCAATTGGCGGACTGGGTATCTTTCTGCTGCGGACCTTCGCCAGTTCGCTTAGTTATCGCCGCGAACAAGGCTGGAACCGCTTGACCTTCGGAATCTCGTCGAACCCGTGATTCACGCCGGGATGCACATTGGCGAGGTGGTGCGGTTTGCACTGGCGCTGGTGCCGGTGCTGCTGTTTCTTGCCGCATTACGATCGCTGGACAGCTATAAGCTGGTTTCCCCCCGCACGGTTCTCGCAGCGCTCGCGGCCGGCGCGCTGTCGGCGTTGCTCTGCTTTGCGATCAATACGATCGTTTTTCGGCAATTTCCTGCATACCAGGATGATTACGCCCGTTTCGGCGCTCCCGTGGTGGAAGAGTTCGCCAAGGCCGTTTACTGGATCTTTCTCATAGCAACGGCCAGGGTAGCGTTCATGGCGGATTCGGCCATCTGTGGCTTCGCGGTTGGCGCTGGATTCGCGCTGGTGGAGAACATCTCGTACCTCCACCTCCTGGAGGGGCAGGGAATCGCTATCTGGATCCTGCGTGGGTTTGGAACAGCCGTCATGCACGGAGGTGTCGCAGCGTTTGGGGCGACTATCTCGGCGTATCTGCTCGATAGCCGGCAATGGCGCGGAGTGCGGCTCTTTATGCCCGGCGTGCTGGCGGCGACTGTGCTTCACTCGTTGTTCAACCAGAGCCTGGAGTCGCCGGTGTTGTCGACGTTCGCAGCGGTCACAGGCGTTCCGCTGATCTTCGGGTTCGTGTTTTACTTCAGCGAGCACTCACTGCGGCGGTGGTTGGGGGGCAATCTGGACCGCGACATCGACATGCTCAACATCATCGGGTCTCAAGATTTTCCGCAGAGCCGGGTCGGCACCTACCTGATGTCTCTGCAGGAGGCCTTTCCGCCCGAGCTGCGCGGCGATATGCTGTCTCTTCTACAGTTGACAACCGAACTGAGCGTGCGGGCCAAGAGCGATCTTCTGCTTCGGGAGGCCGGCCTGGAGGTTCCCCCCGATCCCGAGCTGGAAAGCCTGTTCACGGAGTTGAAGTACCTGGAGAGAAGTATCGGGCCGACCGGAATGCTGGCGGTCCGGCCACTGCTGTCGCAGACGCCGCGCGATCTGTGGCAGATGCATCGGCTGGGCCAGGGGCTGCGCTGAGGCGTAAGGCAGGCAATATGATTCCACGCGGGACCGGGAGACGATGAATCCTCAAGGTGAGGTGACTAGCCTGCTGGCCGCCTGGGGCAAAGGCGACCAGAATGCGCTCAACGAGCTGATGCCGCTGGTCTACAACGAGTTGCATCGCATCGCGCGTCGCGCGTGGATCGGCCAGGACCAGGGCAATACTCTGCAGCCGACAGCGCTGCTCAATGAGGCGTATCTGAAACTGGCTGGAGCGGAGAACGCATCGTTTCAGAATCGGTGTCATTTTTTTGCCGTAGCCTGCACGGCCATGCGGCAGATCCTGGTGAACCATGCGAAGAGCCGCCTTGCTGGGAAACGCGGCAGCGGGCAGGTGAAGCTGTCGATCGATGATGTGCAGCTGGCGGTGCATCAGGAGGCCGCTCAGGTTGTGGCGCTGCATGAAGCGCTGGAACGGCTGGAGGCCGTCGACTCGCGCAAGAGCAGAGTGATCGAGATGCGCTACTTCGGCGGGCTGAGTATCGAGGAGACGGCCGAAGCGTTGGGCGTGTCGGTGATCACGGTGAATCGCGATTGGCGCCTTGCGCGTACATGGCTGATGCGTGAAATCAACGGCGAGGGATCATGATCCCGCAGGCCGATTGGGAGAAGATCGAACAGCTGTTTCACGAAGCGATCGATCTCCCGGTGCACCAGCGGGAAGCTCTGCTTGCTTCAGCCAGTGCGCCCGTCAGGGCGGAGTTGGAGTCGCTCCTCAAAGCGGACGAGAAGGCGTTCTTCGCTGAACCGCCGGTTCATCTCGCGGCCGACCTGCTGGAGCGGCAACCGGGTGCGCTTGCCGCGGGCGAGCGCATCGGGAAGTACCAGATTGAGTCGCTGATCACTGTCGGGGGTATGGGCGAGGTGTACCTGGCGCGTGATCCGTCAGGAGTTCCGATCGCGCTGAAGATTCTGCGGCGCCATCTTGTCGCCAGCCCGCA
>JAUTWX010000178.1 GCA_030838385.1 Acidobacteriaceae bacterium | reverse complement strand
ATCTCGCGAATAGCCGGACGTCGTGAGCATAGGCATCTGGTGCCTCCCAGGCTGGAAAGTGGCCGCCGTGCTTCTGCGAGGAATACTGCTGAACGTTGTAAAACCGCTCCGCCCATTCCCTGGGAGCGATCACCAGATCCTTGGGCCACATGCAGATGGCGGTCGGTACCCTGACGTGGTCGGTCGCCTTGAATGGTGCCCGAAAATGACGGTGGTCGTAGTAAAGGCGCATCGACGATCCGATCGTCTCTGTAGCCCAGTAGATCATCAGGTTGTCGATGAGCATGTCGGGCGGAAAGGTGCTTAGCAGGTCATCGCCATGATCGCTCCAAAAATAGAACTTCTCCAGAACCCAGCTAGCCAGACCCACGGGCGAATCCGCCAAAGCAAACGCAAGTGTCTGAGGCCTCGTGTAATGCACGTGTTCATAGGCGCCCTCCTCTTCCTCCCACTGCACAGAGCGTGCTTTGTAAGCCTTCTCGGCATCGTTCGGTGGCGGCGACGCAGCGGTTAGAGGTGGGTCGACAACCGAAGCGATATGAATTCCCAGCACTGCGCTGGGGTATTTCAACGCCAGACGAGTCGCTACACCAGCCCCAATGTCGGTTCCCGAAGCGAGATAAGCCGGATAGCCGAGATGTTCCGTCATAAGGGTGTTGAACAAATCCTCTGCGTTCACCTGATTGGGGGTGGTCGGCCGGTCTGAGAAACCAAACCCTGGAAGCGCAGGCATGACGACATCGAATGCGTCCTCCGCGGAACCGCCAAAGGCGGCAGGGTCAGCGAGCATTGGAGCGAGCCTGCGATATTCACCGAAACTCGAAGGCCATCCGTTCATCAAGAGCAGTGGCTTAGGCCGTGGTCCTTGTCCCCACAAATGCACGTAGTGGACGCCGAACCCTCCAACGGTTGCACGGAACTGGGTCATTGCGTTCATGCGGTGTTCCGCAGCGTCAAAGCTGTAAGTCGTTTGCCAATACTCTACCAACGTCTTCAGGAACGACTGCTTCATCCCATATCGCCAATCCGACGTAACGGCATCGCTCCATCGAGTATCGGCGAGGCGGCATTGCAGATCCTTCCTAAGAGCTTTGTCGAAGTGAATCTGAAACGGCTTCCCTGGCATCTTCTGATCTTCCCCCTCACCCAATGCGACGTGTCTCAATGCGGCCAACAAAGCCGACAGAACGTAGTTCTCCCCAGCCCCATCGGTTCGCAGTGCGCTAAGAGTGCCTCCCTGTCGAAACCCGGGCACGTCTGTCGCGCCGGATAGGGACCCTTCCAGCACCGTCCTTCAGATGTTCGATGTGTTACTTAGAGATCACCGAAGGAACGTAACGCGGCCTGTGCAACCGCCTCGCCCCACTCTGGTAAAAAGTGGTCGGCCTCTGTGACAACTAACGGTTCCGGACAACCTCGGATCTGGCTACGCATCGCTTGCATCGTTTCCACATCCGCATCCTTTGCTCCAATAGCCATGAACGACTGGCCCGACCATTCTTCTTTCCAAAACCTGAGAGCTGCCTCAGCTTCGGCGACTCCTTCCATCCCGGCCTCGACCATGGCTAGATCCGGGAACGTTCGAACTCCTGCCTTGAATCGAACATCCGGAAAAGGAGCATCGTAAGCAGCCGTTTCCTGATCTGTGAGCTGTGGCGTTATCTTGCGAATCAATTGTCCCACCGGTAAATCCGGCATTGTGTGGACCAACGATCTCCACTCATAGAAATGCGGACCGAGCGGCTTGCCAACGGGAAGAACTGTGTTCATCACAAACAGTCTGTCCAATTTGGAACGGAAGCCAAGGTCCACGGGCAAGGTGAGACCCAGCGTCCCTCCCCAATCCTGAACTACCAAGTTGATATTGCAAAGAGCGAGATGCTCAATGAAACGCAAAAGGAAATCTCGATGAAAGTGAAAGGTGTAGGTAGAGTCCTGCACGGGCTTGTCGGAACGTCCGAATCCGAAAAAGTCAGGTGCAATCACACGCATACCACTCTCCAGCATCACAGGAATCATCCTGCGATAGAGATAGCTCCATGTCGGTTCACCATGCAGACATAAGAATGTACGTTTGGCATCCTTCGGCCCCAAATCCAGATAGTGCGCTCGAAGTCCTTCGTACCCGGGCAAAGAATCAACATATTGCGGTTGATACGGATAGTCTGGCAGTTCCTGGAAGCGCGCGTCGGGAGTGCGCAAGAATTCTATTTTCTTCACAAATCCTCTTTTTCATTCTTGTAACGGGTTTCCGAACGCTCTCTTGGCGATCCATCGGCGTCAGTCGGACCCATCCAGCGCAGCGGGTGTGAGAGGCATGTTGGGGAGGAAGCGAGTGCCCATGGATTCGAGCCATGCGACGACGAGGGCGTCCTGCCCGCGACCACCCGCCAATGCGCGATCGAAGCCGCCAGGGAAGTGGAAAATGAGGAGGCGCGCCTCTGCGCTGGCTTGCCAGCTTACGACTGATCCCGCAGGCACATAGGTCAATGAGCCGATTCCCCCGCCGATTAATTGGCCGTCGCTCTCGACGGTCACCGCGCCCTCAAGCACATAAATCGCCTCGTCGGCACCGAGAATGCGGGGCGGCATGCCTGCCCCGTCGCCAGCGGCAACCTCGAAAAGATCGTAGTTGTTTTCGGTGTCCGCGCCGCCGGCGAGGAGCCGCCAGTGAAGCCCGAACGCGTCGAATGCGGGCCCAGCTTCCGCCCTTGCAACCTTAATGGTCCCGGCCCGCCAAACGTCCGGCTTGGTGACGAGCAGTTCCTCAGTTGGTTGGACCTCGAATGGCAGCGCAGTCACGGCGACCGAGCCATAGAGTCGCGACAGGATTTCGTTTGTCTCAAGGTTTTTTGGCGGCGGGCCCTCCTCCATCGTGGGCCGCCGGCGTTCCTCCGCAGGACGGGCGAGGGAGATCACGTGGATTTCGGAGCCGGCGGGCGCATAGAAGTTTATGACGCGCGTCTCCTCGCTTTCGACGGTGAACGTGTGCGGGACCATGCGCGGCAGGTGGATGAGCGTCCCAGCCTCAGCCCGCACCTTCCTGCCGTCCACGTGAAAGCTGACGACGCCCTCCACGACATAGAAGCCCTCGATGGCGAGCGGGTGGCGGTGCGTCGGCGGGCCTAGACCGCGGGGCATCAGCTGTTCCAGAAAAGCGGACCGGTTGTTGGTCTGAATGCCGGTCGCCTGGATCAGCCATAGCGTCCCAACCAACCACATGGCGGGCGCCGTCTCGCGATCGAGGGTGTAAGCTGGCCGGTTGCGGAGGATCTGCGTGTCCATTCGATTTTCCAGATGATGGGACTAGGCGAGCCCGATCTGCTGCGCCTGCAGAGCGGAATCCCAGAAGACATACTCTTCAATCAACACGTCTCCGTCCCACCTGGCAGTTGTGGTAAAGCTCAGGTTGAACGACTTCCCTGTCGGGGCGATCACCTTGCCGTCGGGCAACTTCATCTCTCCCTTAAAGGTTCCTGTAGTGCGTGTGACTACGGTGATCCAGTCGCCGCTTCCGAACTGGATTGGGTATGGGTCGCTGTGAACGTGGACGTCGGGGAAGATGCGAATCATTTCATTCATCGCCGCGGCATGCGCTGGCTCTCCTCGGATCGGCTCTGTGCTCCCCATGACGTGCGCGATCATCTCTGGGTGGTGCAGCGCCTTCGTCGTTGCGAAGTCGCGGACGTTGAAGGCGTCGTCGCCCTTCTTCATGAGCGCGAGAAGGTGTGTCGTGCGATTGGTGTTCTGGGTCGTGGTGGCCATGATGGCTCCTTTTCTTTGGTTGTAGACTTCTATCTAAATCTTGCGGTGCGGATTGGCAGTGCTCGTGAAACTCTCGACCGGCATTTGCGGGCCTAGCTCTTTTTCAGCCAGCCCCTTGAGCGCGCGGAGCCACTCTTCATGCGACGTGAGAAGCGTGCATCGCGTACGCCCTCCGATGAACGCCAGGAGCAAGCCCCTCTGCGCCTCCTCTGTGATCACCCGGCAGCCGCCTGTCTTGCGTTCGATGTACCACGCGTGGGCACCGCGGGTGCCGGCTGGACCCTTT
>JAUTWX010000136.1 GCA_030838385.1 Acidobacteriaceae bacterium | reverse complement strand
GTGGCTGGATGCGAAGGGCATGCGCTTCCGCACCGGTAAGGATGAGAAGACCGAGCTGACCGATCGGCAGATCCACGAGCAGTGCAAGATGTATATCGCCGCGCTGCAGATCGCTGATGAATTCGGTTGCGATGCGATTGGCATTCAGTATCAGCAGGGTCTGAAGGACATGGTGCCGGCCTCCGACTTGGTGGAAGGACTGCTCAACAATGCTGCCCGTCCACCCGTCCACGATGCTTCCGGCAAGGAGTTATACGCCGGCGGTCCGCTGCCGCATTTCAATGAGGTAGACGAGTGCGCCGGGTTGGATGCGCTGGTGACGAACCGCTGCTGGACGGTACTCCAGCTCGATCCCGCGACCACGCTGCACGATCTACGCTGGGGCGAGCACTACCGCGGAGATGGTCTCGACGAATTTGTGTGGGTGCTGCAAATTTCCGGCGCAGCGCCGGCGAGCCATTTCGTCGATGGCTATCGCGGCGCTTCGAGCGAGCGGCAGCCGCCGATGTATTTTCCGCTCGGCGGCGGAACGCTGAAGGGCGTCGGTCGCCCGGGCAAGATCGTCTGGAGCCGCGTCTTCGTCGAAGCCAACCGTCTGCACCTAGATATCGGGCTGGGCTCGGTGGTCGCGCTTCCCGCCGAAGAGACGGAGCGCCGCTGGAAGCAGACCACCCCGCAGTGGCCGATGGTCAGCGCCACCTTCGACGGCATCTCGCGCAACAGCTTCATGGCGCGGCATCGCGCCAACCACGTGAACATCGCCTACGCTCCGGACGAGAAGCAGGCTACCCAGGCGCTCGCGGTAAAAACCGCCATGTTCCACGCTCTCGGCGTTCACGTCCACCTGTGCGGCACGGTCAGCTTCCGTTGATACGAGAAGTGCGCGAGCATCCTCAGGTCCAGGAGCGGAACAGTTGAGCATCGTTGCGGGGGTCGATTTCGGAACATTGAATGTGCGTGTGTCTCTCTTCGGCAAGAGCGAAGGGAAGCTAGGCTCAGGTGTGGCGGAATATCCGCTGCATCGATCTCCACAGGATCCTAACGTTGCCACCCAGAGTCATGGCGCGCAGATGGAAGCTCTGGAGCGTGCGATGCGCAGCGCACTCAAAGCCTGTCATGCAAGCGGCGATGCCGTTCAGGCCCTCGCTCTCGACACCACAGGATCGAGTGTGATTCCCGTCGGAGAGGGGTTGGAGCCGCTCGACGATTATTACTTATGGTGCGATCACCGTGCATGGCACGAGGCGCAGGAGATTACGACGGCAGCGCACGCGCAAGGGCTTGAAGCGATCGACTGGTGCGGAGGCGTGTACTCCTCCGAGTGGGGCTTCTCGAAGCTGCTGCACTGGCTGCGACACAATCCAGAGAAGCGCACGCGTTTCGTCACTGCGCTCGAAAATTGCGACATGGTCGTAGCCACACTTTGTGGAATCACATCTCCTGCCGACCTGCCACGAAGCATCTGCGCCATGGGCCACAAGTGGATGTGGAACGCGAAATGGGGCGGCCTGCCCTCGGATGCCTTCCTCTCTTCCGTCGATCCGCTGTTGAGCGGAATGCGGGAAAAAGTTGCGGGCCGCTATGAAACATCGGACCACATCGCCGGTAGTCTTAGTGCCAAATGGGCAGCACGCCTAGGACTGCGTGCCGGCATTCCGATTCCCGTGGGAGCGCTCGACGCCCATTGGGATGCCGTGGCCGCGAACATCCATTTGGGCGATGTCGTCAATGTCATCGGTACCTCCACCTGCATCATCGGTGTCAGCGAACAACAGACGCTGGTGCCCGGGGTGTGCGGCGTCGTTCCTGGCTCCGTATTGCCGAAATATACCGGGATCGAAGCGGGCCTCTCAGCGGTGGGAGATATCTTCGATGGAATTGCCCGCAGAGCCAAATCCACGGTCGCCGCTCTTACGAACGGCCTTGAACCCTATCGCGCGGGGCAAACGGGCCTCCTACGGATGACATGGGACAACGGTGACAGAACCATTCTGGTCAATCCCAATCTCGGCGGCGTTACCCTGGGCTGGAACCTGATGCACACGGCTCAGGATGAGCTCTTCGCTGCCATCGAGGGAACCGCTCTGCACACCCGCATCATTCTTGAGCGCATGCAGGAGAGAGGATCTCCTGTGAATCGACTCATCAATGGCGGCGGCATTCCGCAGAAGAACCGCGTCCTCAATCAGGTGTATGCGAATGCGTTGAACAAGCCGGTGCTGGTACCTTCCGGCGATGTCACCAGCCTCGGTTCAGCGATCTTCGCGTTTCTCGCCAGCGGCGATTACGTATCGGTGGAAGAGGCGCAGGCAGCATTGTGTCCAGCCTGCGAAACATTTCTGCCCGATGAACAAGAGGCAGCCATCTACAACAGGTTATATGTGCTCTACCGGCAGCTCTATTTTTCCCTTGGAGAGCCGGACTCGCCGGGCATGCGGCTGGGGCACATCCTGCCCACCCTGCGGGCAATCGCGGCCAACGCACGCACTTTGGAGACTGAATGAGCATCAACTCTCACGTAGCAAAGAGCACGATCGTAGGCGCGCTTGGCGGCCTGCTCTTCGGGTTCGATACTGCCGTCATTTCCGGGACGACACATGCCCTGTCGCTGGTCTATCACCTTTCTCCGGCGCTGCTCGGCGTGACCGTCTCCAGCGCGCTGGTCGGCACGGTCATTGGCGCCATGGCTGCCGGTATCCCCGGACAAAAATTTGGCCGCCGCGACAGCCTTCGTGTCATGGCGGTTTTCTATGTCCTCTCGGCGATTGGCTGCGCCTTCGCTTGGAACTGGTCAGCGCTCATCTTCTTTCGCTTCATCGGGGGCCTCGGCATCGGCGGCTCTTCCGTACTCGGCCCGATGTACATCGCGGAGATCGCGCCTCCAGACTGGCGCGGCCGCTTGGTCGGATTCTTCCAGGTCAATATCGTTGTCGGTATCTTGCTTGCCTATATTTCGAATGCAGTGATCGGCAGCATGCATCTCGGCGCGAATGATTGGCGGTGGATGTTTGGAACATCCGGCATCCCCGCAGTGCTCTTTCTGATCACCCTCTTCATCATTCCTCGCAGCCCGCGCTGGCTGGTCACTCAGTCGAATCTGGACGAAGCGCTGGAAGTTCTTCGGATTACCGGCGTTGCGAAACCCAAAGAAGAGCTCGATGAAATCGTCGCCTCCGTGCACCTGGAACGAAGTGCGTCCACTGACCCATTGTTCTCGCGTCAGTATCGATTTCCCATCTTCATTGCCGTCACGGTTGGCATGTTCAGCCAGCTATCCGGCATCAATGCAGTCCTCTATTACCTGAACGACATTTTCGCTCTTGCCGGCGCGACGAAATTATCCGGGAATCTGCAGGCAATCGCGGTGGGCGCGACCAATCTGGTTTCAACATTGTTGGCAATGTCTGTGATCGACAAATTTGGACGCAAGAAGCTTCTTCTGATCGGAACAGTAGGCCTCTTTGTTTGCCTTACCATCATCTCCATTCTCTTTGTCACCGGGAGCCATCTCGGCTGGCTGGTCTGGCTGCTTATGCTGTACATCGCCTCCTTCGCCATGTCCCAGGGGGCCGTATTGTGGGTCTATATCAGCGAAGTATTTCCAAATCGCGTGCGCTCCAAAGGACAAAGCCTGGGCAGCTCCTCCCACTGGATATCAAATGCCATCATCTCGCTGATTTTTCCCATGATGGCGAAATCCTCCGGCGCATACCCGTTCATATTCTTTGCAGCAATGATGGTCGTCGACTTCGTCCTGGTCTGGTTTTATTACCCGGAAACGAGCGGCATATCCTTGGAGCAAATGCAGCACAAGTTTGGCATCGACTAATGCGAATTGAATAGTTCACGAGGTGTTACACATGAAGCCATACGCTATCCTCCTCTCCCTGGGCGCGCTCTCCATACTGGCTCACGCTCAAATGCCTGGCTGGCAGCCGGACCTCACAATGCAGCAGACCTACAAGCTGCATCGTGCCTCAAGCGCGGATCCAACCGGTGCGAATGCCGACTTTCGCAGGGTAGCGCCCGGCGCGACAGAGACAGTGCTGGATACTGATGGCCCTGGCGCAATCTCCCATATCTGGTTCACCATCGCGGACGCCGAGCCTTATCATCTGAAACGAATCGTCCTGCGCATCTACTGGGATGGGGAGCAGGCACCCAGCGTCGAGGCACCTATCGGGGACTTCTTTGGCCTGGGCCTTGGCGAATACCACAGTTGGCAATCGGAAATGTTGTCCGTGGGCAGCGTGAAGAGCCTGAATTCCTTTTTCCCCATGCCCTTTGCGCATCATGCACGTATCACTGTGACCAATGAAGGGAAGCAGAAGATCGGCTCTCTCTACTACAACGTCGACTATCGGACATACGACCATCCAATTCCGCCCGACACGTTGTACTTTCACGCTGAATACCGACAGGAACAGCCGAATCGCGGCTGGACGAATAAGTGGGAGTCGAACGGCGATTCCCTAATAAATAATAAGGAAAATTTGGATGGAACGGATAACTACGTATGGTTCGAAGCGAAGGGCCACGGACAATATGTAGGTGTCACCATGTCCGTCCTGCAGAACCAGGATCAATGGTGGGGCGAGGGTGACGACATGTTCTTTATCGATGGCGCCAAGACTCCATCCATCACGGGGACCGGCACAGAAGATTATTTCCTCGGCGCGTGGGATTTCGGAGGCGAGCCCTTCTCCTACGCACTCTATGGGGCGCCCGTCGCCGGTACAGAACTGGCAGGCGGCAGATCGAGCGTATATCGCTTCCATCTCGACTCGCCCATCCCATTTGCCAAATCCTTCAAGGCGACAATCGAACACGGGCATGCCAATGCACGGTCGGATAACTACTACTCCGTTGCGTACTGGTACCAGGCCGAGCCGCACGAACCGTTTCCACCTCTGCCCTCGGTCGAGCAAAGATTGCCGGTCCTGGAGCCGGTAGGCGGCCCGGGAAATTCGCCCGCTCTATCGGAGCCCACTCACTGAGCGATGCCGGAGTTTCAACCGGAGAGGGCGTTTAGCGCCCTCTCCTTCGTCAGGCAAGCGGCGCCGTGGCTGACTCGATTTCGAAACTCGCTACAAAGCGGGCGTTAACGGCGTAATGCCTTTTCTCAAAATGAGATTGCCATAGGCGCGTGTCTCGCCGGTCATCACCACGGCATACGCAGCTTTCGCGCGCTCATAGAAAGCCTGCCTCGCGAGCCGCAGAGGCGCAGCAACTCCCGCAACATGCGGGCGGGCGGCTTGAAGAAAATCAGCCTCTACATCATGATGCATCGGGTCTCCGGGATAGGGCTGCATCATGACCAGCGGATCGACGGAGGAGTCTAACTCGAACAGCGGCAGGATGGCGCCTAATAGTTGGGGAATAGTCAAACCATCCGCGCGCAGCACACGGCGCCCAAAAGAATGCCCGGGAAAGTGCGCATCCGCGAGAAGAATCTCATCGCTATGCCCCATCTCGTGCAGGACCTTCAACAGATCTGGACTCAGATAGGGAGAAATTCCCTTCAGCATTCCCTATTTCCTCGTTTCACGCAGACTTGCGTAGGCAGCCACCGAAACTGCCATGGATTGTCCAAATGCCCGCTTGAATCGTTTATATGGGCAGTCTACAAGGAAAATCGTCGTTTGTAGGCTGGCTCAATCCACGATAGAGTCTTGGCATAGATCGTCCGAAACAAAAATGAACGGTCTCATGAGCGCATGGCGACGATTGTTGAAGTAGCGAAGCGAGCGAACGTCTCCATCGCGACGGTCTCGAATGTCATCCGCGGGACGCGCACAGTCAGCCCCAAGCTGACTGAACGGGTGCGGGCGGCCATACGAGATCTGAATTACTCTCCCAACGAGATCGCGCGAAGCCTGAAGGTCAGACAGACGCGTATGCTCGCCATGGTCCTGCCTGACATTACGAATCCCTTCTTTCCTGAGATCATCCGAGGTGCGGAAGATACGGCCTTCGAACGCGGCTACTTCCTCATGACAGCCAACACGGATGAACAGATCGGCCGCGAAAGGCGCATTGTCGCGGCGCTTCGTTCCTACCGCGTCGACGGCGTCCTGTTGGCGTCTGCAAGCGGGACAGATATAAGTCACCTGACAGGAACTATCGACGCCGGCGTCGCTCTCGTATGCCTCGACCGCACCGTGCCCGGTATCAAGACGGATGCTGTCCTGCTGGACAATGTCCGCGGTGCGCGCGAGTGCGTTCGCCACATGATTCAGAAGGGACACCGCCGCATCGCCATCATCACCGGTTCCCTGGATCTGCAGACTGGCCGTGAGCGTCTTCGTGGCTATGAAGAGGCCCTTCGCGAGGCGGATATCCCTGTCGAGCGAGGCAGAATTCTTGAGGGAGATTTCCGATATGATTCCGGCTACCGACTGGGAAAACATATCCTGGAGCAGGCGGTCAGACCCACAGCGATCTTCGTCTGCAATGGTGTCATGACCCTCGGTGTCCTCAAGGCCTTTGAAGAACTGGGGATCCGGTGTCCCCACGATATGGCCCTGGCAACCTTCGATGATCTCGCGGTGGACAGTCCGTTTCATCCCCATCTCACCACCGTCGTGCAGCCGAGTTATGAAATGGGCGCCAGAGCGGCTGGCATCCTGATAGACAGAATCGAAGGCCAGCTAAACAAACAGCCCTCCATCGTGCGCGTCGCCCCGACTCTAATTATTCGCGAATCGACAGACCCACCCTCTGACATCGCAGCCAAAGGCAGCAAGCAGCGGACCAAGCCGAAAACGTAAACACACGGCTTCCTCGTTGCTGACGATCGGTGGTCCACTCCGAAAGCTCGGTCTCGGCTTCGTCCGTGACTCCTTCCGCGCAGTTTGCGTTCTAATGGGTGGTCATCGCTGCCTTCCACGAAAGCAGCCCTGGTGCTCTTTGGAGGAGAAGGGACTGGAATGAAAGGGAATTACGCCGCTGTAAAGTTGGTATCGTCCGCAATCTTTTTTGCGGCGACGGTACTGGGAACAGCCGTCTGCTATGCCGCCGACCAGTCTGCGCCTATGCCAGATATGCATTGGCGCATGATCGGACCCTTTCGCGGCGGTCGCACGCGCGCAGCAGCGGGTGTTCCCGATCAGCCTAATGTCTTCTACGTAGGCCAGGTCGATGGCGGCGTCTGGAAGTCGACCGATTACGGCCGCACGTGGAATCCCATCTTCGATGGTCAGGACACGCAGTCCATTGGGGCGATTGCCGTTGCATCATCCGATAGCAACGTGATCTACGTTGCGAGTGGCGAAGGTCTGCATCGCCCGGACCTGTCCGTCGGCGACGGCATCTACCGTTCGGCCGACGCGGGCAGGACCTGGACGCATCTCGGACTCCGCGACGGGCAGCAGATTCCTGCGCTCGCCGTCGACCCGGCAAATCCCAATCGACTCTTCGCCGCCGTGCTGGGTCACCCATACGGCCCGAACACGGAACGCGGCATCTTCCGCTCGCAGGATGGGGGCAAGACCTGGGAAAAGGTCCTCTACAAAGACGAAAACACCGGCGGCTCAGATCTCGCGATCGATCCGAAGAATCCGCAAATCATCTACGCGTCGATGTGGGACGCTCGGCTCGGCCCCTGGGAAGACAAGAACAGTTACGAGGGCACGCAAGGCGGCCTCTTTAAGTCGACCGATGGCGGCAGCACATGGAAACAAGTGACCAATGGTCTCCCCAAGAACCTGGTACAGATCGACGTAGCCATCGCGGCGAGCGATCCCAACCGCATTTACGCTACCCTGTCAACGAAAGAGGAAGGCGCCTACGCATCCAGCAAGGGGTTGGGCGTCTATCGTTCCGACGACGCGGGCATGAGCTGGCGCAAGATTACGGACGATCCGCGTCCGGCGATGAAGATCGGCGGCGGCGATCTTCCCGTGCCGGGAGTTGATCCGCAAAACCCGGACGTGGTTTATAGCACAAGCATCGTTACGTGTAAGTCCACCGATGGCGGCAAGACATGGATCAGTCTGCGCGGTGCGCCAGGCGGAGACGATTACCAGAACCTGTGGATCAATCCGCGCCATCCCAGCATCCTGCTACTCGTCAGCGACCAGGGAGCGGTGGTGAGCGTGAATGGCGGCGAAAGCTGGAGTTCGTGGTACAACCAGCCCACCGCGCAGCTCTACCATGTAGCCGCGACCAATGGCTTCCCCTATCAGGTATGCGCGGGACAACAGGAAAGCGGTTCGGTCTGTACCTCGACGCGCGGCAACGACGGCCAGATCACCTTTCGCGAATGGCATCCCGCCGGCATCATTGAATACGGCTACGCGGCGCCCGACCCGCTCCATCCGGGCATCATCTACGGCGCCGGCCGCATGGAGGTCTCGCGCTACGACTCGGTCACAGGCCAGGTCCAGAACGTCACCCCGCTTCCCATGCGCAAGAAGGAATTTCGCGCAGACCGCACCGAGCCGATCCTGTTCTCGCCCGTTGACCCGCACATCATGTACTACGCTGCCAACCACCTCTTCGCAACAACCAATGGCGGTGCAACCTGGAAGACGATCAGCCCGGACCTGAGTCAGGAGACGACCGGCCAACTCTCCACTGTGCCGAAACTCACGCCCGATGAGACGAGTGCACGCCGCGGCGTCATCTACTCCGTCGCTGCGTCCTACAAGACCACGCAAAAGATCTGGGCCGGCACCGACGACGGATTGGTCTGGATCACAAGAGATGGTGGCGCGAACTGGACAAAAATTACTCCGCCTGCTGTCGCGCCCTGGAGCAAGATCGCGCAGATCGACGCGTCCCGGTTCGATGACAACTCTGCCTATGTAACTGTGAATCGAATGCGCGTCGACGATCTGCACCCATACATCTATCGCACTCACGACAGCGGCAAAAGCTGGACCTCCATCAGCGCCGGCCTTCCCGACGATGCGCCGGTGAACGCAGTGCGGGCCGATGCAGTGCAGCCCGGTCTCTTGTACGCCGCCACCGAGCACGGCGTGTGGACCTCGTTCGATGACGGCGCGCACTGGCGTCCGCTCCAATACAATCTGCCGTCTACCTCTATGCGCGATCTGCTGGTCAAAGAGGACGATCTGATCGTCGCGACGCACGGCCGCTCGTTCTGGGTACTGGATGACGTGAGTCCATTGCGCCAGCTTGCGGCCGCGTCGGGAGAGGTGAAGGACGACTATTTGTTCGCGCCAGCCACCGGGTGGCGCGTGCGCCGCGATACCAACACTGATACTCCATTGCCGGCCGATGAGCCTGCGGGCGAGAATCCACCCGACGGCGCCATCATCGATTACGATCTGCCCCATGATACCCACGGCAGCGTCACGCTGGAACTGCTGGACAGCACCGGCAAGCTGCTGCGCAAATACACCAGCGACGATCCGATTGCGCCGACACCAGCGCAATTGCGCACAGAACTGATTCCCGCCTACTGGCCGCTTCACCGCGGCCCTCTGCCCAGGACCGCGGGCATGCATCGCTGGATTTGGGATCTGCGCAGCGCCGCGCCAACCGCCACACACTACGACTATCCGATCGCAGCAGTACCCCATCGCACGCCGCTCGCTCCACAGGGGCCGCTCGTAGTGCCCGGCACCTATACCTTGAGATTGACGGTCGATGGCAAGACCGAGACCGCTCCGCTCACGGTGAAGATGGACCCGCGCGTGCACATGTCGCAGGCCGAGCTGGAGTCGTTGCACGCAGCTCAGACAACCATGGCGGCGTCGCTCGATGCTGTCGCGAAGGCCGATCTCGAAGCACATTCCGTGATGGAGCAGATGGAGGCGAGTCAAGACAAGCCGCTTGCCGCGCAGCTTGCGACCTTCCATGCCGCCCTGGAGGTGATCCTCGATGGAAACAAGGATGGCACCAAGCCAGATGCGGCCAAACGGCTTCCCGGCATCGACGAAATCACCGCCGAGTCGACCCAACTCTACGGCAAGCTCGAACAGGCGGATGCGAATCCCACGGCCGCACTTCTTGCCGCGACTGCACACGTCCAGCAGGAAGGGAAAGAGGTTCTACCCGGCTGGGAAGATTTCAAAAAGAATCAAATACCACAAATGAACCGCCTCCTGCAGCGTGAGCATCATCCCTCCATTCACCCGAACCAGCGGCCGGCCAACATGCCAGAAGAGGGAGATGAGGACTAGCTGTCAATAGAGCAGCTTCAGCGAAAACTGGATCTGGCGCGAGTTCCCGGCAGTTCTGCTGATCACGCCGAAACCTGAACCGGCGATCGTGTTTGCTGGCAACCCCATATTCACAATATTGAAGATGTTGAAGAACTCCGAGCGGAACTGCAGCACCGTCAATTCCGATCCATTCCGGCGCCGGCCCAGCGGCGTGTCCTTGATCAGCGAAAAATCGAAATCATAGAATGCAGGGCCGCGGAAGCTGTTTCGTCCCAGGGTTCCGAACCGCCCGGAGTTAGGACCGGTTCCGTCGGGCAGATGGATCGGTGTAGAGAAGTATGAGGCATTTTGCTCGCCCATCCCGAAGTAATCCTCGCGCTTCGCACGCGCGGTCGACAGATGCGGTGTGCCTATCTGGTCCGGCCGATCCACGCCATAGGACCCAGCCCCGGTCTGCTGTACACCTGAGTAAACCGTGAACGGGACCCCGCTCGAAATGCTGGAGATGCTCAGCAGCTCCCAACCTTTCGTGACCGCCCGGCCGAGCGGGTGCAACATCGCTGCACGCTCCAACTGCAGGTCCTGTGCCACGCTCAGCGTGAAGGTGTGGGCTACGTCGAACGACGACGGCCCCTTCTCCGCATGCGTGTCGAAAGGGTTCTGCGGCGCCGCCAGCGCCACCGGACCGGACGCGCCCGCAATAAATCCGCCTGCAACCGAGCTGACATCGTCGAGTGATTTCGACCACGTATAACTCGCCTGCAGCCCCGGGCCGCCATGTGCGATCGTCCCCTCCAAAGAAGCCTGCAATGCGTGATAACTCGAATGAGAGTTCGCCTCGATGAGCTGCTCCGTACCAAAACCGCCGGCAACCGCTCCCGAGCTATCAAATTCCGTGTAGCGCGCGAAGCTCTCGTCGGCGCCAGGATATCCATTCGGAAAGCTCGCGCGCGCCAGGTGTACCGCCGCCGTACCCACATAGCTCGCGTCCGCAGTCAGCCCGCCCAGGCTGCGCTCCACGCCCAGCGTCCAGGTATTCAGATAGGCATTTCCGAAGTGACGATCGATGCCCGACACGTTCAGTGGCACGATCTGGTGATCGGGCAAGACCGTAGCGATGTCCCTCTCATAGCGATCCACATCCATCACCGTGTTCGCCGCAACCGACGTCGTCTTGTCTCCGGGGAACATGTCCTGACCGGATGTCGTGTAGACGCGGGGGAGTTGCGACGGCTGAATCTGAAAGCCATAGGCGAGCGGAGCGGCTGAAGTCGAGGTCACCCGCGGATAAATAACGAACGGCGTTCCACCAGTAAGCATATTGTCCTGCCAGATATTCGGCGGGATGGTCGTGATACCGCCCCCGGCATGAACACTGGTTTTTCCGGATGGGTGCCAATCCAGCTGTACCCGTGGTCCCCAGTTGTAGCGGCTCGATTCGTAGCCAGGCTGCGGATTTACGACGAACTCCTGGCCGGTTCCTGTATTCGTACTGCGTATGCTCGAGGTGCGGCGCGCCCGCTCCGCAATCGGCGTGAAGACTTCATAGCGCAATCCATAATTCAGCACGAACCGATCGGAGATCTTCCACGCATCCTGTAGCCACACTGCGCCCGCGTTCCGGTTGATGGCTGCCGGCCCAATGTGATCGCCGTTGGAAAAATACGGAGGCGCAATGGCACGCGTGTAAGCGAACGGGCTTCCGCTCAGCAGGCTGGAAAGCGTATCTGGCAGCGGATCACCAACGCGAATGATATGCGCACCGCTCTGCGATGCCATCTCCACCCTGGAGTACGCCCGGCCCCCGCCAAAGTCGTACTCTCCATTCGGGCTGGTGCCAAAGTAGGTCGTATCCCGGTTCAACCGCACCTCTCCTCCAAAACGAAATGCATGCCGCGCCGTGGTGTACGCAAAGCTCTGCCGCAGCGTGAAGAGATTGTTGAATGCAGCAATCACCGAGCCACCCGCGACGTTAAAGGTCTCAAACAGACTGTCATTGAACTTCACCGCTGGATCGGTATGGTTCGTCGTTACAAATGAAGGCGTCGTTCGGGTGATGCTGAACATCGTATCCAGTGTCAGTCGCTTCGTCGCGGTACGTGCGAAATCGAATGCAAGGTTGCGCTGCCGGTCGATATACGCAACTCCGAAGCTCGGATCGAGCACTGTCTGATCCGGATTAGTAGTCGGTCCGGTCAGGTTGTCAAAGGAAACTCGGCCAAAAAAATGATTCGCACCCTGCTGATGGTCCATGCGAACGGAGAACTGATCGGCATTCGTCGTCACCTTCGAGGAGGTGGCGTATGTGTGAATGCCATAAGCGCCCTGAACGTAATTCGGTAGCGGATACCGCGCCAGCACCGCAGCGATTCCAGGATCGACGGGAACGATCAGCGTGTCACCAGGATATGCGCTCGTATCGCGCCCCGCGAGCTCATCCGCGGTGGGCACCGGAAACACCTGTGTCGTCCCCAGTACTTGGCGAAATCCCTGATACTCGCCAAAGTAGAACGTCTTCCCGCGTCCGTCATAGACATGCGGCAGTACAACCGGTCCACCGTTAGTGAAGCCAAATTCATTCCGCCGGAACGGCGGAATCCTGCCCGGATTCGCCGGCGACGAGTGATCGAAATAATTGCGTGCGTCGAGTGCCGAGTTGCGCAGAAACTCGAATACGGATCCATGCATGCCGTCGGTCCCCGACCGCGTGACCACGTTGGTATATCCAGCGCCGCCACGTCCGATCTCTGCAGGCATCCAGCCTGAACTCGACTGAATCTCCTGCACCGCATCGACGTTGAAGTTCGTGAATGTCGCGCCACCAAGCTCGGGATCGCTGGAGTCTGCGCCGTCCATTGCGAACGTCGCCTCCGCGCCGCGCTGCCCGTTAATCGCAAATTGCGCCGTGTAGTTCGAGCCGCCGTTCGTATCTGTCGCTGTTCCTGCCGCAAGCAGCAGCAGTTGACTAAAGTCCCGTTTGTTCAGCGGAATCTCGCTGACAGCATTGCTCGACAGTTGCTCCCCACCGCTTTTGCCAGTGTCGCGACTATTGGACTCGCCAGTATTGAAGACAACCGCCAGCGCTCCTTCCGCCGACAGCGATAGAGTAGCGGAGGCCGGATGCAACGAAAGAACGAGCGGAACTGCCGAGGCAAGCGAATGTCCATGCACAATTACGGATAGCTGGTACGGGCCCGGTGCCAATCCATGGAATGCGAAGCGGCCGCTCTCATCGCCGGTCGCTCGGTGCGTTTCGCCATGAGCGGAAAGTTCGACGACCGCTCCGTTCGCAGGCTTTGCGGTCGACTCCACAACTGTGCCCTCCCACGATACGCCGGCATTTTGTGCAACGCCAAATGAGGTGAACACAACCATCCAGCACAGCAAAGAGAACCGCAGTGTGAGTGGAGGGATACGTCGGCACCATGTCCGCAGGCGCACGAGCAATCGAATGGAGGAACATGTTGGCAACGTAATCGTCAGAACGGTGGCCCCTCAGGAATGAATGCGGGCAATCCCATGCTTTTACGGCTGCTCAGGACCCGGCGTAATCGATCATGGAGCGGAACACAAGCTTTTCGAATCGGCAACTACAGCCGTTCGATCAATTGCAGCTACACAGGACCGCCTCACCATACGGCAGTCGCTGTGCATCGGCTATAGCAGCTAGTCTACCTTTTAGAATTCAATTCTCCCGGCAAACTGTGCCAACCGGTAATTCGTCAGCAGGGCCGTCGCCTGACCGAAGGATTGCGGGTTATCCAGGGTTGAGCTGATCGACTGCGGATCGAAGCGCACGCTGTTCGTGACGTTGAACATGTCCCACCGCACGATCAGCTGTGCACGCTCCGTGATAGGGAAGGTCTTACTCACTCCCTCGTCCCAGTCGAAAAATCCATCTCCCCGCAGCGGGTTCCGCGTGCCTGACTGCCCAGGAAGCGCGTGATCGAAGCTGGCGAAGACCGCGGCTGGGTCAGCAAACCTCTGCGTCAATTTGCCCCGGGCGGCCGCGCGAGGGAATCTTCGAAACTAACTGGCCGTATCCCTGAATATCCCAGTTGGTGGGGTAGTACGCGCCGTTGTTCATCTCGAAAGGGAAGCCGCTGGTCCAGCGAACAATGCCCGTCGTCTGCCATCCGCCAATCAGTTCATTCATCAGACGGCTGGTGCCGGAAAAGTATCTCCTTCCGGTGCCGATCGGCAGATCCCACACAAAATTACTATTGATCTGGTGCCGCACGTCGTAGTCCGACGGTCCATAAAGCTGATTCGGTTGCCAGGTGTTCATGATCTGCGCATAGTTGATGCCTCCCGAACTTCCCAGCCGCTCCGCCTGCGAGGTGATGTCCAGCGACTTCGAATAGGTGTAATTGAAATCTGCCTGCCGACCTGCGCCGAAGCGTTGCCCGGTAGACAGCCTCGAGTGCGTTGAAGTTCGCATAGCCTACAGATCGCCACGCATACAAAGCGGAATACTGGTCGTAGTAATACCGAAACGCCGGATAGTTCACCCCGGCGCCAATGTTGCTGTTCGGCAACGATCCCGGTGTATCCAACTGATAGAGCGCATAGGTCTCGTTGTATGCTGAGAAACAGCGCATAAACATTCTGCGTCGCCGACATCGGACCATATCCAAGCCCGATATCCTGCCCATCCAGGCCGCCAAACACCTGCTCCCAATACGGATCGGGCGCCACTGACGAGACCGCTACATTGGCTCTCGCCATCTTTGACAGTTGTGCTGCAGGCGTGAAATACGATGTCCCACCCGCTTGTAGATTGATCGGCATCGCTACATCTTCCTGAGCCAACTGCCGATGCGCCAGGCGGCCCACATACGATATCTCCAACGAAGACCCGTCGCGCAGCTCGCGCGCAATCGAGAAATCTATTAGGTGCGAGTACGGGGTCTTAATCGTAGAATCCAGCCCCCAACTGATGGCGAAGCTGCCGTTTCCACTCGCCGCCGACACGGCAGGGAATCCTCCTGCTGGAGCTGTCGTACTTGCGCGCAATCGTGTACGGAAACCGGTACCCGTTGCTATTCAGCCCATCGCCTTGCGTCGAATCGTTTCCCTGCGGATACGCGTTGAGCACTTGGAGCAGTGCTGCGCTGTTTCCAATACCATGCGGATCCATGTGCTGAACGTCCGCAGGCGTCAGTGTGAACACGCTGTCATTGCCGCTCGTACCCAATGCTTCATAGTTCAGATTTCCCGCGCGATAATTCGCCGTCGGCACGGTTCCTGCGTTCGCGCTGGTGCCTTGGGAATCGCGTCTCCCTCGGTAATTGAGGAAATAGAACAGCCGGTTCTTGAATGCCGGGCCGCCCACTGCACCACCGTAGATGTTTCTTACCAGGCTTACCGGACGATTCGGCAAACCCGCCGCAAGCTGCTGCTGCTGCTTGTTGAAGAAGTCATTCGCCTCCAGCAGATTTGAACGGTTGCATTCATACACCGCGCCATGCAGGCTATTCGATCCGCTGCGCGTTACCAGGGCCACCTGGGCACCGGACGAGCGTCCCTCCTCCGCGTTGGGATTGCTGGTCGTTACGCGAAATTCCGCCACCGAATCCTGTGTCGACCGCAGCACGCTCGTGAACGCATAGCCGTTGTTGATGTCGTTGATGTCCACACCATCCAGCGTGATATTCGACTGGTCGCTGCGCCCGCCGTTCACCGAACCCGCACGGGAATCTGTGGCGCTGTTCCCCACGCCCTGTGTGCCGGACACATCGTCGGAGCGGCCAAGACAC
>JAUTWX010000130.1 GCA_030838385.1 Acidobacteriaceae bacterium | reverse complement strand
GATCCTCGCGAAGTCCAGGATGGCCGGCGTCCGGCCGGGAATGACATCTGGCGTCTCCCAAACCGCCATCGTCTGGTACATTTTGCGTCCATAGATATACGTGCCGATAGGGCGTACGATATCGTTGATGAAGGCATGTACCTCCTCGTCTGGCGCCGCCCAGTCGAAGTCGCCGGTTTCATCCGCGATATAGCCGTTTAGCGACGTAGGCGTAACGTAGATCAGTTTGGCCATCGTGCAGCCTCCGTGAAAATCGATCTCCGGCGAGCTTGGTTGTTCGCGGACGCGCTTCGGAGTCCGACTAACATCGTATCAGTAGAAGGAGCCAATTCCTGACTGTCTCCATAAGCCCGGAATTCCGTGATTAAGCCGGCGAGCGCCGATTGGCGGTCTCGCCCGCCAGCTGTCGACCAACGATAGATAACGACCAGTTGGCTCATGTCCGCCGATTCTGAGTGGATCACGCTTTTATACCGGCCAAAGCGCGGGAATGAGGGATAGCGTCCGGCAGTTGAGGGCGGTATTCTTTTTTCGTTCGAGACTGACTTTACCGGAGGGTGAAGGCCGGTTCGCAGATCGAAACTTGGCAGCGACGGTCAGTGGCAGGCCTTCACACCAGCCGTGATTCTCTTTATCGCACTGCCAGAGGCCGATGACAAGACCGATCCGGGGTGACGACATTCCCGCTGCAACTGCTCCCGCGGCGGTGTCCCCTGTGTGGCGGCGAGACCATCATCGGCCACGGCCAACGGCGTAAGCAGGCACACGACCAGTGCCATGACTGGATCTGGGTGCGACGCGGAATCTGCCGTCCGTGCAGCAAGACCTTCACGATCTTGCCCAATTGGCTGGCGCCTTCGGGGCATTTCAGCTTGCGTTGCCGCCAGCAGGCCTGTGAGAGCCTCGCCGAAGGGGACTCCGTTGAGCAAGCGGCGCCGCACTGCAAAGATCCGTCGCGCTCGCCCGATCCCTCCACTCTGCGCCGGTGGGCACGCCGGCGCCTTCTCAGCTTGTGTTGCTGGATGAAGGCTGGGTCTATCGGCGCGCACTTTTTACGGGCGCCCACCATCCTTGCCTGGGATCTCAACGCAGTCTGCCGTATTCTGCCGATCGAGGCAAGAAGTCCGTGAATCGCCAGGCTCTCGACGAGTTGAAACAGCAGATTCCGTTAATGGGCTATCTACAGGCGCAGGATTGGAGCCCGGCGCGGCCACTCAGCGGCGGCCGATGGATGGGGCTCTGCCCTTTGCATGAGGATCACAAACCAAGTTTCTTGGTAGACACTAACAAAGATCTCTTCTACTGCTACGGCTGTGGCCGCGGCGGGGACGTGATTCGCTTCGCCGAACTCTATCACCAGGTGAAGTTTCCGGAGGCCTTGGCGTTACTACGCCAATGGCGCGGTGTAGACCATTCTTTGTTGCACGAAGCCGCACGTTTTTATCGCATTCAGCTACACCGCCACAGCGAGGCGGTTGCCTATCTGTATCAACGTGGAGTCCGTTCCTGGGCGACGATCGAGCGCATGCGGATCGGCTACGCGCCCGGCGGTTGCCTGCGAAGTTGGCTGACGCAGTTGGGCCAGTCTTTGCCGGCTCTGCGTCAGGCCGGCCTTGTGACTGCCGCTGGCTACGACGCATTTGTACACCGCATCGTCTTTCCCCTGGAAGGCAATCTCTATGGTCGCAGCGTTTCGGCTGCGGCACCGCCTCACCGGTTTTTGCCGGGCGCTAAGGGTGGCCTGTATGCTTGGGCACAAGTCCGACAATATCCGGAAGTGATTCTCGTCGAGGGGCTGCTCGACTGCGCCGTACTTTGGGAGGCTGGCTTTCACAACGTTACCTGTTCACTGGGAACCCATCTCAATGCGCGCCAGTTTCGGCAGCTCTGCGACTCTCCCCGAACCGTCTATCTGGCCTTTGATGCCGACGGCAACGGCAGTGGCCAACAGGCAGCGCAGTGCCTCTCCCGAAGTCTCCGGGAACAAGGCATAACTGCCCGCCTAATCTCCCTGCCCGAGGGCCACGATCCCAACAGCTTCTTTGTCGGTGGCGGCAAGGCGCAAGAGTTTCAATGCCTATTGGAGGAGGCTTGCCCGTGAGATTCCGTGTAGCTCAACAGCACGGTCTGAGTAACGCCCACAGTCCGTTTCGCGTGGTCGAACGGTCCGCCGGGGAAGTGGAGTGGATCAATCGATATCTGGACCAGGAGCGAGTCCGTGGTGTAGCCGATTCCACGTTGCGCAGTTATGCCCACGATTTGCTCCATTTCGTCCGCTGGTGGGCGGCCGCGCATAAGACCTCCACCATCACCCACCAGACCCTGACTGAGTCAACATTCCTCGACTACATTCGTTTCCAGGTCAACCAGAATCCGCCACCTGCCGCCGCAAGCATCAACCGTCGGGTAGGCTCCGCCGAGCGTGCCATGCGGCGTGAGTTTCCCGATGCCGCGCGCCTGTTTGCGCCCGGCTTTCAGAACTGGTACTGGCGGCAATCGCGCCTTGGCTATGGACGGCCGCGCCCGGCGCTGACTCAGTTGCGGGTAAAGACGCCCAAACGCTTGATTGAGCCGCTGTCGGTCGATGATGTAGCGCGCTTCTGGTCCAGCTTCCGCACTTCGCGTGACCTGGCCATCGTCGGTCTGATGTTACTGCATGGGTTGCGGTCATGCGAAGTCCTTGCACTCAACCGCGAGGACATCCAGTTTCCGGATTCGCAGATCCGGGTCCCGGGCAAGGGCAAAAAGATTCGTATGCTGCCACTGGATCGCGATTCCGTGAAACTGCTCGATCACTACCTGTGCCTGGAACGACCTCCGTCCTGCGGTCAGGCTTTCTTCGTTTGTCTCAAAGGGCCGTCCCGCGGCCAGCGGATAACACCAGCCGGTCTGCGCTCGCTATTTCGTCATCATCGGCAAACCACGGGCGTGACGAAGGCAAACCCGCACCGATTTCGGCACACCTTCGCTGCGGACATGCTCCGGGCAGGCATTAGCCTTCCGGCACTCATGCAACTCATGGGTCATGCACAGATTCAAACCACGATGGTCTACCTTCAACTCACGCCACAAGACGTCTGGGAGCAATACGCTCGCGCAGTTGCCCAGCTCGTCCGGCCCGCTCCGCCGACGCAGTCATGAAACGAAAACGTATCCCGCTCCCCACGCACCCTCTGACGACGTTCTTCCAGCCAGCGGCAGAATCTGTGACGACTTCGCTGGGAGATGCATCCATCACGTCCTATCGCGGAACAGTTCGGCACTTTCTGACTTATCTCGGCGCTCAGTATTCTGAGGTTCACTCTCTCGATCAACTGCGCCGCGATCCCCATATCCTCGGTTGGCTGGCCCTGTTGCGGTCGCACAACCCGCCACTGGCTGCGATCACGCGCGCTAACTATGTGATCTACCTGCGCCGTATGCTGGAAGAACTCGCCTGGACCCAGCAACTCCCGGCCCTTGCCCATCTGCTCAGCCGCGACGATGTGCCTCGCAAGGAGCACCATCTACCACGCCCTCTGACTCCGGAGCAGGATCAATTGATCCAGCAGGAACTGCTGCGGCGCAATGACTTCGTTAGCAATGTCCTGCTGCTCCTTCGTCACACCGGCATGCGCATCGGCGAATGTGTCGATCTCTCTTTCGACTGTTTGCGCCCGCTCGGCCCTGATCAGTGGGCCATCCATGTGCCGCTTGGCAAGCTCAAAACGGAACGCTGGGTTCCCGTGGATTCCATGGTCTGTCAACTGGTCGCACGGATCCGTTCTCTGCGGCCGCCCACCGCGCCTAAAGCCGGTCGTCTGCTATTGCCTCGGCCTCGCGGCCGTTGCGTGTTGATTCGCAAACTCCGCGCGGCGCTGCGAGAAGTCGTGTCGGCAGTCGGAATCCCCGTCCGCATCGTGCCGCATCAATTTCGACACACATACGGAACTGAGATGCTACGCGCTGGCGTTAGCTTTGCCGCTGTTATAAAACTCCTCGGTCACAAGAGCCCGCACATGACCTTGGAGTATCTCGAGATCACCCAACAAGATCTCCAGCGCGAGTTCCACTTGGCGCTCTCCCACCCCAGACACTTGGCGCCATCTCGGACCATCTCCCCTGGCCCGCTACCTCGTGCAGATTTGTCGAGCCTGATCGACTCATTAACGGTCGCCCAGCACGTTCTGGAAATCTACCGCCGCAACGTTGCTGACAACCCGGCGCGCCGCCTTCTCGATCGCCTTGCCAATCGTATCGTCAAGATCCTCGCTGAAACTAGGAAACTCAACAAACCCCAAAAATAGGCAGAGTTTGGCCAGTTAAGTCGGGTTGTGGGAAGCTGCCAGATCACTCTTACAAACGCGTTTGCGGCCGGTCAACTCCTGGATCGTTGGCGATCCGAAACCGCTCTGAGATCGGGCCTCCTCGTTCCCACCGGCCTTCTGCCGGCGAATCTGCCGTAGTTTCCGCGCCGCCTCCAATTTGCTGATCCCGCTTGGCATGGATCTCCTGCTGACGCCCAGCAAGCATGTCCTTTGGCGCGGTGTAGCCGATGGCGCTGTTCAGGCGGACGTTGTTGTAATGCTCGACG
>JAUTWX010000120.1 GCA_030838385.1 Acidobacteriaceae bacterium | reverse complement strand
CCGGCGCGAACGCTCTGGACACCGCCAACGCAGTGCGCGCTACCATGGACAAGCTGGCGCCGTTCTTCCCGCCCGGCCTCAAGCTCATTTATCCCTATGACACCACGCCATTCGTGCGCGTCTCCATCGATGAAGTCGTGAAGACTCTCTTCGAGGCGATCGTGCTGGTGTTTCTGGTGATGTACCTGTTCCTGCAGAACTTCAGGGCCACGCTGATTCCAACCATCGCCGTCCCCGTGGTGCTGTTGGGCACCTTCGGCGTACTCGCCGCCGCGGGATTCTCGATCAACACGCTGACCATGTTTGGCATGGTGCTCGCCATCGGCCTCTTGGTGGACGATGCGATCGTCGTCGTGGAGAACGTCGAGCGCGTGATGGAGGAGCAGAAGCTCTCACCGAAGGATGCGACGCGACGCTCGATGGGTGAGATCACGGGCGCCCTGGTCGGCATCGCCCTGGTGCTATCGGCCGTGTTCCTGCCCATGGCCTTCTTCGGCGGCTCTACGGGTGTCATCTACCGTCAGTTCTCCATCACCATCGTCTCGGCCATGACTCTGTCGGTAATGGTGGCGCTGATCTTCACGCCTTCATTGTGCGCGACCCTCCTTAAGGCCAGGGTCGCAGAGGCGCACGAGCGCGAGCGCGGGTTTTTCGGCTGGTTCAATCGCGGCTTTACCCGGATGAATCGCGGCTACGAGCGCGGGGTTACTCACGTCACGGCGCGCACCCGGCGCTACTTCTTGGTGTATGGGGTCATCGTGGTGGTGATGGGCCTGTTGTTCGTGCGCGTGCCGAGATCCTTTCTGCCGGATGAGGACCAGGGCATTTTGTTCGTCCAGGTGTCTGCACCGCCCGGCGCCGCCAGTGAGCTCACGCAGCAGGCCCTCAATGAGGTGCGCGACTACTTCCTCAAGGATGAGAAAGATCTCGTGAGCGGCGTGTTCACCGTCAACGGTTTCAGCTTCGGCGGCCACGGGCAGAACGCCGGCCTCGGCTTCGTCCGCCTGAAGGAATGGTCGCAGCGCCCGGGGACAAAGAACTCCGTGTTTGCCCTGGCGGAGCGCGCCAACCAGCGCTTCCACCAGATCCGGGGAGCGTTCGTGGTCGTGTTCGCACCGCCGGCCGCGCTCGAGCTCGGGAACGCCACGGGATTCGACTTCGAGCTGGAGGACCGCGGCAACATCGGCCATGCGGCGCTGATGCAGGCGCGCGGTCAGCTACTGGGGATGGCAAGCAAGGACCCGGCGATCGGCATGATACGGCCGAACGGCCTCGATGATGAGCCGCAGTACAAACTCGACATCGACTGGGAAAAGGCGAGCGCGCTCGGCCTTGCGATCGGCAACATCAACGATGCCCTTGGCGCCGGCTGGGGCTCGGCTTTTGTCAACCAGTTCGTCGACCGCAACCGCGTCAAGCGGGTGTTCCTGCAGGGCGATGCCGACTCGCGCATGCTGCCTCAGGACTTGGGCCTTTGGTACGTGCGCAACGGCGCGGGTCAAATGGTGCCCTTCTCGACCTTCGCCTCGGCGCACTGGATTGTGGGCTCGCCCAAGTTGGAGCGCTATAACGGCACACCCGCGCTGGAATTCTTGGGCGCCCCTGCACCCGGCAGGAGCACCGGGGATGCGCTCGCCGCGATGGAGGCGGCGGTGACGAAGCTGCCCAAGGGCGTGGGCTACGAGTGGACCGGCCTGTCCTTCGAGGAGAAACGCTCGGGCTCGCAGGCGCCGGCGCTGTACGCCATCTCGCTCACCGTCGTGTTTCTGTGCCTCGCGGCGCTGTACGAGAGCTGGTCGATACCTTTCTCGGTGATGCTGGTGGTGCCGCTCGGCATCATCGGCACCATCTCCGCCACGCTATGGCGCGGACTCAGTAATGACGTCTTCTTTCAGGTGGGCCTGCTCACCACTGTGGGACTTTCGGCGAAGAACGCGATCCTGATCGTAGAGTTCGCGTTGGAAAACCACCAGCGCGGCATGCACCTGATCGAGGCGACGGTCGCGGCAGCCCGCCAGCGCCTGCGACCGATCCTCATGACTTCGATGGCCTTCGCCCTGGGCGTGCTGCCGCTGGCGATCGCTACCGGGGCGGGCGCCGGCGGGCGCATCGCGATCGGCACCGGCGTGATCGGCGGCATGCTGACGGCCACGGTGCTCGCGGTGTTCCTGGTACCGGTGTTCTTCGTGAGCGTCCGCTCGCTGTTCGGCGATCGCCCCAGGCACGAGGAGTCCCCGCTGCCAACGCAGTCCCAGTCGCCGGCTTCGGAGAGCTGAGATGGCTTGCAGTAGCACCTATTTCTTAGCCGCAGCGGTGGCCACACTCCTCGGCGCCTGTACCTTGGAGCCGCATTACAATCGCCCGCCCCCGCCGGTGCCGGCGCTCCAAGGCGGCACGGCGGGTGACACAGCTGCCGCCGACATCGGCTGGCGCGAGTTCTTTCCCGATCCGCAGCTTCAGCAGCTGATTGCGCTGGCGCTCACCGACAATCGCGACCTACGCGTCGCGGCTCTGAATGTGCAAAGCGCTCAGGCGCAATACCGCATCCAGCGTGCCTCGCTGTTTCCGACCGTCGATGCGAGCGCTGTCGAGCAGGTGCAGCACATTCCTATCGGTGTATTGACGTCTGGATTTCCCCCCGCCGTATTAGCCGGAGCCGGCCCTCTGTCCACCAACGGGGTTACCGAGCACACCTATGACGTCGGAGTCGGTTTCACGAGTTACGAGTTGGACCTGTTCGGCCGCATCCGCAGCCTCAACCACGCAGCCCTGCAGCAGTACTTCAGCTCCGGCGAAACGAGGCGCAGTGTGCAGCTCACCCTGGTGGCCGAAGTCGCCACCGCCTACGTCGCGGTACTCGCCGATCAGACGCTGCTCGACATCACCCGTGACACATTGAAGAGCCAGGAGGACTCCTACGCGCTGACGCAGAAGCAGTTCAGCGGCGGCACGACCACCGAGCTCGCGCTGCGCCAGGCCGAGAGCACGGTCGACACGGCACGCGCTAACCTCGCTCAGTACAACCGGCAGCAGGCGTTGGACCGCGATGCGCTGCAGCTGTTGCTCGGCGCGCCGATACCGGACGGTATCGATTTTTCCGGCGGCCTGGACCGCGGAAACATGGTCGCCGAGCTCGAGGAGGGCATTCCGTCAGACGTGCTGGTGCGCCGGCCCGATGTACTCGCCGCCGAGCATCAGCTCATGGCCGCCAACGCAGAGATCGGCGCGGCGCGTGCGGCGTTCCTGCCCGCCATCTCGCTCACCGGCAATTTCGGTACCGAAAGCACGCAGCTGTCAGGCTTGTTCAAGGGCGGTTCGCGCGCCTGGACCTTCTCACCGCAGATTAGTGTCCCGATCTTCGCGGGCGGTGCCAACGTCGCCAACCTCCAGGCGACCAAGCTCGCTCGCGACACCGGGATCGCGCAGTACGAGAAGGCGATTCAGACCGCCTTCCGTGAGGTCGCCGATGCGCTCGTCGCCCGCGGCACGCTCGATGAGCAGCTCGCGGCTCAGCAAGCTCTCGTGACGGCATCGGAGAAGGCATATCGGCTGGCCGACATGCGCTACCGGGGCGGCGTTGACAGTTACCTGAGCGCGCTCGATGCGCAGCGCACGCTCTATAGCGCTCAGCAGCAGTTGCAAACCGTGCGGCTCTTGCGCCTGCAAAACCTGGTGACGCTGTACAAGGCCCTGGGTGGAGGACTGCGGGAGCACGCTGCGGCTGCTCAGACGACCCTCGAGCCTTCGAGTTCTGAGAGCGTACCCACGCATGCGGGCCCGTCCGCTTCGAACTAGGGCCCGCTTGGGAGTATCGTTCAGCTGGCAACAGGGGAATTGGCATGGCGGAAACGAAAGCAGCCGGGGGCGAGTACCCCACCACCGCTGCGCATTCGTGGATCGGAGAGCTGTTGCTACGCCTTCTAGGCGCGGCGCTCCAGATCCTGGCGACATGGGCGGTGGTACGTGCTCTGACACCGGAGGAGGCGGGGGTTTACTTTCGCGGGTTCGTGATCGCCCTGGGCTTGAGCACGCTCTTGCGTGGCAAGTACGAGATCTACATGGCGCAGCATATCATCGGGCGGCGCGACACGATCACCGGTATTCCCGATGGAGTACTACTGAGGCAGCTCGCGCGGCGGATGCTGCTGCGGTCCAGCCTCGTGTGTGCAGTTCTCTTGGTCGTGACGGCCGATCTGGATATCCAGGCACCGCAGCTGCAAACCATATTGCAGACCTATCTGCCCTTCGTGCTCGCCGTCCCCTGCGTCAGCCTGTCCAGCCTCTTGGGCGAGGCGCTGCGCGCGGCAAATCGGACGCTCGGCATCGTCGTGGCCGCCTATGCTGTGAACCTCTCCATGCTTCTTGCGGTGGTGCTCGCACCTTCCGACGCGTCGCTCGCGCTCTACTCCTGGGCGTTCCTCCTGGGGAGCCTCGTTTCTGTGGGAGTGGCGGCGGCGCTCGCCTGGCGTGCCTTCCCGGTCGCGCGAGGCGCGGGCCGTCTGCGGATTTGCCGTGAAGCACTGCAAGGGGTGGACTCGCGGGAATTGATCGGCCTTGCGCGCGGGTTGCTGCTGTGGGGGCCCCTGTGC
>JAUTWX010000113.1 GCA_030838385.1 Acidobacteriaceae bacterium | reverse complement strand
GTTCCGTCGGCAGGCGAAACGTCGATGCCGTCGCCAATAGCACCACCAGTATCGCGCGCGGTACACCGGCTACACCTTTGCTCGTCAGCATCAGGGTGAACACCATCGCCAGTTGCGCGCCCGCGCTCATCCGCATCCCCGCCGCCTGCGCCACAAAGATCGAAGCTAGCGCCAGATAGACCGACGAGCCCGCTAGGTTGAAACTGTAACCGGCTGGAATTACAAATGACACAATGCGCCGCGGCACGCCGAACAGCTCCATCTCTTCCATCGCGCTCGGCAGCGCCGCCTCCGAGGTGCTGGTCGCAAACCCGATTGTCGCCGGCTCCGTCACCGCCTTGATAAATCCACGCAGGGGCACGCGGAACAGCATCGCCACCGGCAGGAGTACCAGCAGCAGGAACGCCGCCAGCGCTCCATAGAGCGTGCCCAACAGCTTCGCCAGCGGCAGCAGCACTACGAGCCCGCGCTGCCCCACCGTGTACGCCAGCGCGCCACCCACGCCCAGCGGCGCCACGTACATCACGATGTTGGTGATGGCGAACATCGCTGCTGTCACCGACTCCGCCAAATCCAACAACGGCCGCCGCCGCTCCTCCGTCAGCAGCGAAAGGGCGATGCCCAGCAGCACGGCGAACACTGCCACCTGCAGAATCTGATCGTCGGCAATTGACTTCGCAATGTTTTCTGGAAATGCATTCAGCAGAAATGACTGCCAGTCATGTGGCGACTGATGTGCAACAGGCGAGTCCGCGGTCACAAGTGTGCCGTGCGCGTACGAGCGAATGCCCGCCTGCCCCGTCGCATTCGGTCGCGCCGCACCAGCCAGCCCTACACCCGCTTTGGTCAGGTTGATCGCCACCACGCCGATCAGCAGCGCCAGCGTCGTCACCACCTCGAAGTACACCAGCGACTTCACGCCGATGCGCCCTATCTGCCGCAGACTGCCGTGCCCCGCAATGCCCGTCACCAGCGTGCCCAGGATCAGGGGAGCCACGATCATGCGGATCAGCCGCAGGAAGATGTCACTGAACACCTTGCTTTGAACCGCAAGCCCCGGCGAATCGACGCCTAGCTCCACTCCGGCCAGCATCGCGACAAAGATCCAGGCCGTCAGCGACCGCCGCGCCCACACCGCCACCAACACCACGCCCGCCACGCGCAGTACCATGCCCGCCGCGCGCAGCGCCGCCGAGTGGCCCGCGCCATAGACGCCCAACACAACACCCAGCGAGTACAGTGAGCCGCCCACCACGCCCGCTGCTCGCAGCCATCTCGAACGCTTCATCATGCGCTCACATACTACCGTGACGCGAAAGCGCAGGCTCCGCCTATAGAGTCAATTCGTCTCGCGGAGGACATACATTCTGCGACCTTTGGCCTTCCCTGGATCGTTCCTGCCTGAAACCGAAGACCAGGCTGCCGAGCTCGAAGCGCCCATCGTAAAGCAGCAGGCTCACCCAGATTAGCGTGCTAGCCGTATCCGCTCACCCTGAGCCAGCCGCCACCCATTCGCCGATCTTGCTACGCTTCTCTCATGCCCCAAATCGCCCACCTCGAATGCTCCCGCTGCCATCAGACCGTCTCAGCCGAAACTCCTCAGACCCTCTGCCCGAATTGCTCAGGCGTCCTCTACGTCCGCTATGACCTCTCTTCCGCGAGAGGCGTCGCCGTCCGCGACCGCATCGCGAGCGAGGCCGGCACCGCGCCCTCCGCAGGCATGTGGCGTTATCGCGCCGTCCTTCCCTCGGTCGAGCCCGTCACACTCGGCGAAGGCTGGACGCCCATGCTCCAGAGCAAACGTAACCGTAATGTGTACCTGAAAGAGGAGGGCGCCAATCCCACTGGAACCTTCAAGGCGCGCGGCCTCGCCCTGGCCGTCACCATGGCACGTCATTACGGCCTCAAAAAACTCGCTGTGCCCTCCGCAGGCAATGCCGCAGGCGCACTCGCCGCTTACGCCGCGGCCGCCGGCATCGAAGCCCACATCTTCATGCCAAAGGATGTCCCTATCGCCAACCACATGGAGAGCGTCGCCTACGGCGCAAAGGTCACTCTCGTCGACGGCCTCATCTCCGATTGCGCTCGCATCGTCAACGAACGCAAGCAGGCCGAAGGCTGGTTCGACATCTCCAGCCTCAAAGAGCCATTCCGCGTCGAGGGCAAGAAGACCATGGGCTACGAGCTCGTCGAACAACTCGGCTGGCAGTATCCCGACGCGGTCTTCTATCCCACCGGTGGCGGCGTCGGCCTCATCGGCATGTGGAAGGCCTTTGAAGAGATGGAGCAGCTCGGCTGGGTCGCACCCGGCAAACGACCGAAGATGATCGCCGTCCAGTCCAGCGGTTGCGCGCCCATCGCGCGCGCCTTTGAGGAAGGTAAACCTGCATCGGAGGCGTGGCAGAACGCATCGACATTCGCCTCCGGACTGCGTGTCCCCAAGGCCTACGGCGACACCATCATTCTGGATATTTGTCGCAGCAGCGGTGGCGTAGCCCTCGCCATCCCGGACGACACCATCTTCCAGTCGCTGCTCGACTGGTCCCGCAACGAAGGCATCCTGCTCTCACCCGAAGGCGCCGCCGCCACTGCGGCCTATGACCACCTGCTCGCTAACGGTTATCTCAAAGCAACCGATCGTTGCGTCCTTTTCAACACCGGCGCCGGCCTCAAATACGCTGACGTCATCGCAGAGAAGCTGGGCCTCACCGCGAAATGAGATAGCGGTCGTCATCTTCCGCTGGCTCCGGTTTTCTTCGCCGGCAGAAACCGCCGATCGATCCGCGCCACCACCACATAATTCGGGTCCACCATCTCGTCCAGGTGGATCCGCGCCGTCTTTGACAGCA
>JAUTWX010000028.1 GCA_030838385.1 Acidobacteriaceae bacterium | reverse complement strand
TCAACGCACCGGATCTCCATCTGGACATCGACAGAATTCGCGCGGCGCAGTTCGGTCTCACGCAGCAGGACGTAGCCAACAGCATCTATATCTCGCTCAGTTCGAGCGCTGCGGTGCAGCCGAATTTATGGCTCGATCCAAAGATGGGCATCACATACATGGTCGCGGCGCAAACGCCTCAGTACCGCATCAACTCCATCAACGCGCTCGAAAATACGCCAATTCCTATCCGCACTGTCAGTAACCGGAATGAGCTATTGGGGAATATGGCGACGCTCACACCAGCCGTCCTGCCAGTAGTGGTCAATCATCACAATGGTGAGCCGGTGTTTGATATCTATGCCAACACCCAGGACAGCGATCTTGGCTCCGTCGCGGCGAAGATCAACCGCATCGTCAAAGAGGAGCGTAGGAACCTTCCACCAGGAACCAAGATCGTGCTGCGCGGACAGGTGGAAAGCATGAACGAAGCCTTCGACCGGCTTGGTCTCGGACTTGCGTTTGCAGCCTTGCTCGTCTATCTGCTGATGGTTGTCAACTATCAGAGCTGGCTTGATCCGTTCATCATCATCTGTGCGCTTCCCGGTGCATTCTGCGGTATTGTGTGGGCGCTTTTTCTTACCCAGACGACCTTCAACGTACCCAGCCTGATGGGGGCAATCATGTCGATTGGCGTAGCAACCGCTAATTCGATTCTCCTGGTCACCTTCGCAAATGAGCTTCGCGCAACCGGCATGGCTCCGCTCGAGGCCGCGGTCACCGCGGGCTACACGCGGTTGCGACCCATCATCATGACCGCTGTCGCCATGATCATCGGCATGTTGCCCATGGCCCTCGGACTGGGCGAAGGCGGTGAACAGAATGCGCCGCTCGCTCGCGCAGTGATCGGCGGCCTCGGCGTTGCCACCTTCGCTACGCTGTTCTTTGTACCTTTGATGTTCACCTTGATCCACGGAAGAGACGCCAGCAAATTGCAGGAGGCCGCATGACGCAGCAGACCGAAATCGCCCCCACTGAGCAGAAGACAGCATCGGGCACCATGGTAAGACTCGGCGGAGCAGGAATCCTCTTTTTCATTCTGATCGCCATCGGCGCGCTACCTCGTCTGGCGCGTCAACGGGAGACACTCGCGGCCGTTCAGGAATCGCCGGTCACCCATCCGGTTGTCACCATCATTCATCCGCAGAAGGGTCAGGCGACATCGGAATTGCTTCTTCCTGGCAACATCCAGCCACTCTATAGCGCCGCGGTGTTCGCCCGGACCGAGGGCTATATCGAACGGCGAAATGTCGACATCGGTGCCAGGGTGAAGGCCGGCCAAGTGCTGGCTGTGATCTCGTCGCCTGAGATGGATCAGCAACTGCTGCAGGCGCGCGCCACGCTGGCACAATCCGAAGCCTCGCTCGAACAGACCAAGGCGGCCCTCGAACAGTCGAAAGCGAATGCAGAACTTGCCCGCCTCACCAAAGAGCGCGACCTCCCCCTCGGGCAACAACACGCCATCTCGCAGCAGATCGTCGATGAAGTCGTACAGGCTTACAACGCGCGGGTTGCAGATGTGTCGGCTGCGGGAGCAAACATCCTCGCCGCGCAGGCCAACGTTACGGCAAACCGCGCAAACGTGGCCCGCCTGCAGCAGATGCAAAGCTTCGAACGCGTTCTTGCGCCGTTTGATGGCGTCATCACGGCACGCAACGCTGAGCGCGGCGACCTCGTGAGCGCCGGGAGCGCCGCGGCGGGCAAACCGCTCTTCAGCATCGCGCAGAGCGACACGCTGCGCATTCAGATCGACGTCCCACAATCGGAAGCAGTCAATATTGAGGACGGTCAAAAGGCCTCTGTCATTGTGAAAGAACGCCTGGGCCGCGTGTATACAGGCACGATTGTCCGCCGTGCCGGTTCGCTGGATAGCGCGGCGCGCACGATGCTGACCGAAGTGCAGGTCGATAACCGCGACGAATCACTGCTGCCCGGGATGTACGCGCAGGTCAAATTCACGCTGGCTGCGCAGAGCACCTCACTCATCATCCCGACAAGTTCGCTGGTAATCGATCACAGCGGTCTGCACGTCGTCACCCTTCGGGAGAATGAGAAGGTTCACTTTGTTCCTGTGGTGATCGGTCGAGACATGGGCACACAGGTAGAGGTATTGAGCGGCATTCAGGATTCCGACGCGCTCGTGGCTAGCCCCAGCGATCTCTTGCACGAAGGACAGGACGTACAAGTACGTTAAGCTTCGGTGCAATTGGGAACGATGAGTCTTGGTGGACTGAACCTGTTCGGATCGAGCAACTCATTGGGAGTTCAGGGTGTCAGAGCATCGGCGAAGCCCGGGTCAATCACCCGCCCCCAATGCTCTCTTTTCGCTTGAGCTTTCAGATCGAGATGAGGACATCCAGCATGGGCACATGCAACGCCTTCCGGCCCCGAATCGAACGGGGCTACTATTGCGCCGGCTCGCATTGCAGAACTCTTACATGGATCGGATCTTTAAGTAGCGGGAGATATCCGGTGCAATCGAAACCGTAATTACTGCGATTGCGATTCCGGCGGCAACACAAATCAGCTTTATCATGCATATCACCTCATGGCACTACCTTTGCTATTTAGATGCGCTTCAGTGTACTTCTGCAGGCGAGGTGCTTTCATCCACGGCGCTGCACTTTCGGTGCACCCTCCGAGCGAGAAACTGCAAATAGTTGTCCATGCCCTCGCCGCTCTTGGCCGAGAGCAGAAATACGGGCATTCCCGGTCGCACTGCCTGGATGTTGGCCAGGGCAGCTCCCTCATCAAATTCAACCGCTGCGGCTAAGTCGCACTTGGTAATGATTGCAACGTCAGCGCTATTGAAGATAGTGGGATACTTGAGCGGCTTATCTTCTCCTTCTGTTACGGAGAGCATCACCAGACGAAGATCTTCACCCAGGTCATAGGATGCCGGGCACACCATATTGCCGACATTCTCGATGAACAGCAGATCTAGTTCATCCACGCCCCAGCCCTCCAGAGCGCGCTCCACCATTGCCGCTTCGAGATGGCAAATTGCTCCGGTGGTGATCTGCTTCACCGACACACCGCTGCGCGCCAGACGGAGAGCGTCGTTTTCGGTAGCCAGATCACCCACCAGAGCGGCTACGCGATACTGTCCCTTGAGCAGCGTGAGCGTTCGCTCCAGAAGAGCAGTCTTGCCTGCGCCCGGGCTCGAAACGAGGCTGATCACGCAGGTGTGCTGAGCACGAAACCGGTCTCTCAATGCGCGAGCGAGGATATCGTTTTGTTTCAGCACATTCTTGCGGACTTCTAGCAGACGAGGTTCGGAAGTCATTGCTTCAGCTCCAGAGCAGTGATTATTAGCTCCTTCCCGTGGAGAATCTCGGACGTCGCTGCACCGCAGTCGGGACAGTAAAACCATTGCACGGATTTGAGTGTCTTTGGCAGCTTGCAACCTGGACAGAAGACCTCGATGGGGATGTCCTTGACGACCAAGCGTGAGCCTTCGAGAAGGGTGCCATCACACGCCACTCCATAGGAAAACAGAAGCGCCGCTTTCACCACCCCGGAGAGTGCGCCGAGATCGAGGTGAACGGCATCCACCTGCACGCTGCGGCGCTCTGCTTCCTCCTGCGCGATGTCGACGATGCTCATCGCTATCGAAAGCTCATGCATGGGGCAGGCCTCCGGTAGTGGATAGATTCGCGTCGCGGAATTGGCTGAACGCAGCCAGCGCAGCCTGACCCAGGCTGATGCCGCCGTCGTTCGGTGGCACAGCGTGGTTGGTCCAGATATCCAGCCGACGGGGCTGGAGAGTCGATCGAAGATCCTCGAGCAAAAGCTCGTTCTGGAAGACACCTCCAGAGAGCACAACCGTATCCACTGCGTGGCTCTCGCAGAGTTGGCCGACCGCATTCGCCACGCCGGTGGCAATGCCGCGCTGGAACGCGCGCGCGATCTCTGCTGGCGAGCGATTGCGGAGCCTATCCGAAACGACGGCTTCGAGGAGTGGACGAAAGTCGAGCTCTTGTCCGTCTAATGGAAATGGATAGAAATCAAGGCTGGAGGCGCCGAGCGCCAATTGCTCCAGCCAAATCGCCGCCTGTCCTTCAAACGTGCTCTCCCGCACAAAGCCCAGCAGAGCGGCGGCCGCATCGAAGAGTCTGCCGGTGGAGGTCGTCGAGAAAGTGCGCACGCCGCGCTGGATCAGTTGCATCGCGTCTTTATATCGCGAACCAAAGTGAAACGGCGGCTGTGACAAGTCTGGCAGCCTGTCGAGCTGCGCGAGGAATCCGGACGCCGCCTGCACCGGATATTGCGCGGCGCCGTCACCTCCAGGAAGCGCAGCGGGGCGCAAATGCGCGACACGGTCGAAGCCACCCTCGAGGCTGCCCAGGAAGATTTCACCGCCCCAGATGTTGCCGTCGTCCCCGAAGCCAGTGCCGTCAAAGGTGACCCCAACCACTTTCCTTTTCCACTCTCCACGTTCGGCCAGAACTGACGCCACATGCGCTCGATGATGCTGAATCGCATGTCGCTCCTGCACCGGAAGCGCGGAGGCATGACCAGTGGATAGGTATTGCGGATGCGAATCGTGCACCAGGAGGAGATCGTCGGTGTGGATGTCATACATCGAGATCAAGTCCTTAATGGTTTCGGCGAAGGCCTGGAAGGCTTGGTAATGAGAAAGGTCGCCGATGTGCTGACTCACGAAAGCCTGGCCATCCACGACGAGTGTGATTGTGTTTTTCAGATCTGCACCCAGAGCGAGCACCGGACGCCTGATAGGCAATTGCGCCACTGCGCTGGGCGCATAGCCACGAGAGCGACGCAGGACCACCGAACCGAATACACCAGCCCGGGCGGTAGAGTCGTCCACGCGCCGCGCTATAGGGCGTTCGCCGATTAGAAACGCGTCTGCGATTCCAGAGAGCCGTGCCAGTGCGTCCGCATCGTCATAGGCAATGGGTTCGCTGGAACGATTGGCGCTGGTCATCACCAATACCTCCGGCGCGCCGGCGGCGAAGAGCAAATACTGGAGCGGGGTATAGGGCAGCATGACTCCGAGATCGCGATTGCCCGGAGCTACTCCTTCGAGCTCCACTCGCGCTGGTGCAAGCACAATCGGATGGGGCAGGGACGTGAGCAGTGTCATAGCATCTGGCGTGAGAGTGACCAGTTGATGCGCGACTGCAATATTTTTCGCCATGACGGCGAAGGGCTTCTCTTTACGGTACTTTCTGTCGCGCAGCGTCGCGTTGGATGCGGGGTTTCTCGCGTCGCAAGCGAGATGATATCCCCCCAGGCCCTTGATGGCGACGATCCTGCCATCGCGGAGAAGGTCCGCTGCACGTTGAATTGCGGCGTTGTCCTTCGCGATGCGGACTCCATCCTGACTCAGAAAAACGTCCGGCCCGCAGATGGGGCAGGCCACGGGCTGTGCGTGGAAGCGGCGGTTCGTGGGATCGTGGTACTCGGCATCGCAGTACGCATCCAGCGGCCATGCCTGCATGGTGGTGTTTGCTCGGTCGTAGGGAAGCGCGATCACAACACTGTACCGAGGTCCACAGTTGGTGCAGTTGATGTAGGGATACTGATAGCGGGGATTAGCGGAGTCAAAACATTCTTTGAGACAGTCTTCGCAGATGGGAAGGTCGGGCGAGACGCGAACGGTCGGCCGCTCCGCGTGGTGACTCTCACGAATGGTGAATCCCGTCAGCCCCTCGCAAGGCGCTGGCGCTACTTCGACATCCGATATGCTTGCAGCGGCGGGCGGCTTGCTCTGCATCTGCCGAACAAAGGACTTCATGTCCTGATCGGCGCCTTCCAGGTGAATCTCCACGCCCTGGTCCCCATTGAGTACCCAGCCAGTCAGCGTATTCGCGTGCGCCAGGCGGTAGACGAACGGGCGAAAGCCAACCCCCTGGACGACGCCGCGCACGCGAATGGAGCAGGCGTTCGCCATCGCTACTCGGACCTCAGAATGCAGCCGCGGCCTTGCCAGCCAACCTGGATTACCTTACCGTCTTCGACCAACACCGGAACGGTACGGACGCTGCCATCGAGGGCATGCACGCGCGCAAGCGCCTCGGAATCGATCTCTACGTCATACTCCTGAAAATCGCGTCGCGTCCACTCCAACCATTCGCGCAGCTCCCGTGTATAGGGGCACTGCGAGCTTCCGTAGAGTTCAAGCGTGGCCATGGAGCAGTACCTCCAAAGTGTCTCGCAGCACGTGATAGGCGGACGCCTGCACCTCCTGAATGCGCGGAATATAGTCACTGCGTACGATGATGGGATGGTCCGCAAGTCCGCGCCGGTAGATCTCTCCTCCGTCATTGCCCAGGAGGGCCACCGTCATCAGGTTGCGTTTCCGCGCCTCCTCCATGGCCATGACGATGTTGCGTGACCCACCGCTGGTCGAAATGGCGACGATCACGTCGTTGGCTTGCGCCTGCGCAAGCATCTGTCGCAGGAAGATCACTTCGATGCCGACATCGTTGGCCATCGCAGTGATGATCGCGGGCTCCATTGCAAGAGAGATTGCCGGAATCGGGTGATATCCGGCTGGAGGCATCACGCAGTCAATCGCCCAGTCGTTGGCGTCCGTCGCCGAACCACCGTTGCCGAAGAGAATCAACTTGCCGCCGCTTTGCAGGCACTTCTGCATGTCCAGGGCCGTGGCGGCGATCTCGTCCGACTGCTCCTTGGCAAGGCGCGTGCGCAGTAGTGCGTCATCATGGACCTTCGTCTGGATAGAAGCAGCGACATCATCCACAATGCCGACGGTCTCCTGCTTCTGCTTTCCCAGGAACGGATAAAGAAACTCCGTCTGCCCAATATCCTGACCAAGCTCGCGATGCTCGAAGAAGACATGAACCGTCTCCCACAGTGTGTGGCACAGAATTTCCACCATCTCCTGGTGCATGAAGGGATCTTGCGGCGCAGCGTCGAGCGTATAGCTGCCTGACGGCCCCGGCAAAGCGAATGTCATGGCGCCATGCTTCTGCGCGGACTGCAAAGCAGACCAGACCGCGCAGTCTCCTTCAGGAGGCCCGAAGCCCATGATGATATCGTCGGCACGCACAATCGCATCCAGCCAGGGCTGCATCAGTAAAGAGAGATCGAGTGCCGGCAGCGCTCGCTTGCCCACGATGACCGGATGGACAAATTCCACTGAGACGTGTTGTGCATCGGTGGCGTAGGGACCCCGACCAAACGCGAGCAGCCGGCCACCATGCAGAAAGCGCTCCGACATCTCACGGCAGGCTTCGGCCAGACGGCGAGCCTCGACGGAAAAGTAGTGCTCGAAGATCTGGTTGCGTAGCAGCAACCGCTCTTCAATCTGTTCCGCGAGTGAGTACGCCGTCTCCATAAGTGGACCTGACAGAACCGTTTAGCAAATTCGCGGCAGCGGGTCGCCCGCCAGCATATCCACGATGCGGCTTCCGCCGTAGCGCGTGCTGACCAGCACTGCGTTTGCTGGTTCCTTTCGCACCTCGCCGATGATGCACGCGTCTTCACCGCCCAGTGTGTTGTTGAGCGCATTGACGGCCATGTCTGCGTATTCGGGCGCAACAACCGCGAGGAACTGTCCTTCGTTTGCGATGTGCAGCGGGTCCAGCCCGAGCAACTCACACGCGCCGCGCACCGCATCGCGCATCGGGATTTCCTCTTCGAGAAGAGAGATGCCTAGCCCGCAGTCACGCGCCAGCTCATTGAGAGATGTGGCAACGCCACCGCGTGTCGGATCGCGCATCCAGCGAACGCCGGGGCCTGCTTCCTGGGAGAGCGCCTCCACCAGTGGCAGCACACACCGTGTATCCGAGCGCAGATCGGCTTCGAGGTCCAAATCGCCGCGGGCCAGGAGAATCGTGATGCCGTGGTCGCCGATCGGGCCGGAGAGGAGCACTTTGTCCCCGGCCCGGACGCTGCGCGCGTCCACGCGCAGGTTGGGGAGCGGGCGCCCGATGCCGGCGGTCGAGATATACATCCCGTCCGCCTTGCCACGCTCGACGACCTTGGTGTCACCTCCCACCATGGTGACTCCTACACGGCGCAGCGCACTGGACATTGCGCGTACCTCGGCTTCCAGCACGGATGACTGGAGACCTTCCTCCAACACAAAGGTGACGACCATCGAGTGGCCCTTTGCACCAGCGACTGCAAGATCGTTCATAGTGCCATTCACGGCGAGTTCGCCGATGGATCCTCCGGGAAAGCACAGAGGCTTTACGACGAAACTATCGGTCGTCATGGCGATGGGTGTGCCATCGATCTCGACGCGGGCTGCGTCGCCCAGCGGCTCGCGCGAGTTGCCGCACAGTAGCGGGGCGAACAATCCCTCCACAAGCCTCCGGGTGGCTTTGCCGCCGGCGCCGTGCGCCATCTCGATCTGCGGATCGCGGAAACGGACCGCCGGCGCGCTGTTGTCGACGGCCGGTATTTCGCTCAGGCTACCGAGCTTATCTCGGTTATCAGCGAGGCGGTCTTGCGGTACTCGTAGTTGTAATATGCTGCGCATGAACCCTCTGATGAAACCATGAGCGCACCGATGGGGTGCTCGGGCGTGCATCCCTTACCAAACAATTTGCACTGGGCTGGCTTCAAGACACCCTTCAATACCTCTCCGCACTGGGCGGCCTTGGGATCGGCGACGCGCGTCTCGGGTACATCGAAGCGCTGCTCCGAATCCCACTCCGCATACTCCTTGCGGATGCGCAAGGCGGACTGCGAGATGAACCCGAGTCCGCGCCATTCAAAATGCGGGCGCAATTCGAAGACCTCGGCCATCGCCTTCAGCGCGGCCCGGTTACCCTCCCAAGTTACAACTCGCTTGTACTGGTTTTCTACCTTGGCTTCGCCAGCCCGCAACTGCCGCAGGAGCATGACGATGGATTGCAGAAGGTCCAGCGGCTCGAAACCGGATGTGACGACCGGCTTGCCTTCCGCGCGTGCGATCCATTCATAAGGACGGCAGCCAATCACGGTGGAGACATGTCCCGGTCCAATGAAGCCGTCAAGACGCATGTCTGGAGAATCGAGGATGGCTCGAATTGCCGGGACGATAGTTACGTGATTGCAAAAGACGGAAAAATTATGGACACCCTCGCACTTCGCGCGCATGAGTGTGAGCGCGGTCGAGGGAGCCGTTGTTTCAAACCCAATCGCAAAGAAGATAACCTGCCGATCCGGATTCTTCCGCGCGATCTGCAGCGCATCTGCGGGCGAATACACGATGCGGACGTCTGTTCCGCGGGCCTTATGCTCGAACGGGCTGCCATGCGCTCCCGGAACGCGCATCATGTCGCCAAAAGCCGCGAAGATCGCATCGTTTTTCTGGGCGATGTTGAGCCCATCGTCGATCCGTCCCATCGGCAACACGCAAACCGGACAGCCCGGACCGTGGATGAGCTCGATGTTTTCCGGAAGGATATCTTTCAGGCCGAAGCGATAGATAGCGTGGGTATGACCACCACAAACTTCCATGATGCGATAGTGCCGTCCAGGCTCTGCAAGACGACGGATTTCTTCTGCAGCTTTGGTAATCAGTTCTGGATCGCGGAATTCATCGACATATCGCATCGCGGGTCTCCTGAAGTTTGCCGTGGCTTACTGATACAGAGGCTTGTCTTTTTTGTCTGCGGAGCTTTCTCCCGCACTTCGGAGTTCGCCGGTCTCTTCCAGACCGTAGCCGCAAACTTCGTCCATGGCGGCCTTTCCTTCGCCGAGAATGGTGAGCAGCTGCATCTGCTCCACCGCATCCTGCTCGCTAATTCTGGACATTGCAAATCCGACATGGATGAGCACCCAATCGCCAACCTTTGGCATGTCTTCGATCAGTAGGCCGAGATCGACCCGGCGGCGTACGCCGGTGACCTCGACGACGCCAAGGTTCGGTTCGTCAGGGACGAGTGACACAATCTTTCCTGGGATCGCTAAGCACATTGTGTTGTCCCCCTGGAGTTCGAATCACAGGACATAGGATTCACCCTTACTTATGGTTGAGTTGGCCAATTCCATCGTCATCTGAATCCTCCGTTACGGAACGCGTTTCTGCTCCTTGGCGGGCCAACTACCATCCAGAATCTGCTTCACCAGTCCCTGTGTTACTTTGACTGCCTCGCTCGCTGCTGCCTCCACTGGTTCACTCAATCCCATGTGCCCGTCATCACCGCCAAAGTAAGCGGGCTCACAGCCAATCAGCAGGATGTGTTCGAGCGGCGCCCGCATCGCCTTGGCCATGCGCAGCACCTTCATCGGGTTCATGCCATGGGGTTCAACAAGTCCACCCCGCTCGGGATCAGCGTCGAGGTCATTCAAGCTGGGCTCGACAACGGAAATAGTGCCCGGTGCTTTTCCATGGGGGAAGGCATCAATCAGGATAGTGGTGTCGTAGCCGTCCTGGAGCGCATAAACGAGGTCGAGTCCCCGGATGCCGAAGTCCACGACCCGCACCTCTTCCGGGAGCGCGCAATCCGCCAGGCGCCGTGTCACTTCGACTCCGAATGCATCGTCTCCCAAAAAGATGTTGCCTATACCTGCAATCAGCACCCGTGCCTTGGTGCGATGCGGTTGCTCTTGGTCCTGGCTGGCGGGGAGCGGCTCAACCTCTGCCGGGTCGAAGAAGAAGCGGTGACCGGGTTCATGCATGAGTCCGAGATCGCGCCCTGGATCGTCATCGAGCACGACACACACGTGGCACTTGCCTTCGTAGTCCTGTTCGATGCCTTCAATGGTCGCGCTCTGCCCCTTCAGCGCTATGTCCAGAATGTCACCGCCGCTGCGCGGGCACAGCCGGACACGATCGCCGGTGCGCACCGGTATGCCGGAGATCTCGATATGGTCGAGCAGCGCCTTGTCCTCCAGAAGCTGCCACTCCCACTCTCTCATTGCACTTCCTCTTTCACAGGCCGCAAGCCACGGAGAACGCCATGAAGCTTCATGAATTGCTCCTGCGGGAGATTCTCCGTGCGATCGAGGACCTCACGCGCACGATCGTCCGATTGCCGTATTTCGCGCTTCTCCTCGTCGGTCAATGTCATGATGCGCAGGGACAGAATCTCGTCCATCTCCGTGCCATCGAATAGACTGCCCGCACTCTCTGGAGCGATCTGCGGATAGTCATAGAGAATGATGGGCGACGACAGCATGGCCTCCTGCGAGTCGTCTTCACCAACCAGCACGGGCCAGGTGCCGACGTTCTGGCATTCCGTGGCCAGCGCCCGGTACTCCGCTGGAGGCTCGAGCAAGGAGAGGAATGCGCCGTTCTCCACGCCGAGGATGGTATGCGTGGAAACCAGAGAGCATAGTACTGCTTCTTCTCGCAGCGCTTGAGACGTCGCGTCGAAGTGCGAACCGTTGCGTATCAATACCCCGATCTTGAAGACGTCATCGGACAAACGCGTGCCGCTGACCTCGATCGATCCCGAGAGATGCTCCCACTCGCGCACCACGATGCCAACTACATCCCCGGCTTCACCGCGCACAGGTTCAACTTCTTTGTGTGCGGGAAAGTCGAATGGAATGGAGGTAGGCGCAGCGACCAGTGCCAATTCCATTTCGTCGCAGCTAATCTCGCGTTCTACGGCTTCCTGCCACGCCTGGTGCACGCGACCTCCCGTTTCCAGACGGTCCACATAATCAAAGGGGGGCCCGGCGTCAGGAGATAGGGAACCGACCGGAAAGCGAAGCTTACCGATCGAACGCCGGATAATCTGCAGGAAGCGAACTTTCACCGTGAGCCTGGCGTCAGATTTGCCGCGCACCAGCAGCTCTGTCTGCATGGTGTCGTGTTCTGTTTCGTGTTGCTGCGCGCAGTAGGAAGTGGGGCAGAGCACGCCGAAGTTCCAGCGCTGCTGGTTCTTCACCGAAGAGGGGCGATAGGGATAGAGCATGTATCCCTCGTACAGCACCGCCTCAGCGATCTTCTCCACCTGGTCCAGGTTCACGATCGCACCATATCTTCCACTTCCTCCAAAGGAAGAACGCTCTCCAGCGCCTGCTCCCATGTGGGCATGCCGCGTAGCATCTTGTACCGGTAGAGTCGATCAAATACATCGCGGCGCACATGGAGCCACGCGCCGTTCGGATAATACGCATCCATCACGTCTCGCCAGACCTGTACCGGCAGCCGGAACTTAGCCTCCTGATCCCAGGAGATGGGCGCTACCTGCAGCGGTCTGTCCGGTTCCGCATAGAAGACTGTTCCGCTGAACATCATGTTGAGCGGAATTTCTCCGCCAACGAGACCCGCGAAATATTTCGTTGCTGCAACGTTGAAATCGAAGGTGCAGGGCACGGGAAGATCGGCTTGCGTGCTGCCCTTGAAGCCAGGAAGAACGACACTGACGTTGGTCCAGAGCAGGTTGCGGAGCGTCTGGCTCCAACGATCGGGCTCGCCGAAAAGATCGAGCATCTGCTGCTGTTCTTCAGGACTGTAGCGGCGGCGCGTCACTTCAATCTGAATCTGGCAGTTCAGCGCGATGGTGTGAATGGCCTGATCTTCGACCGCGTTCGCGACATGAAGTTGAAAAGCAATCGTCGGCGACGCCGCGAACGGCAGCACGCTGGCCTGCTCGATTTTGAAGTTCAGTTCAGGCATGCAGTACCCCACTTGCTACGTCAGACCTCGCGCGCAGGTCGGAGAAGAAGCGGCCGATCTCGGTCCACACTTCCGTTCCGCCAGACAGGCCTTTCCAATGCATGCGGATCACGCCCACCAATCGATAGCAATCGTCGATGGGCGCGATATAGTACTCAGCCTGGGCCAGACCGTGAGCGTGACCCACTCGGTTGACCAGCAGCGCCTCAATGTCCGGCTTCAATTGCATCAACGCTGTATGCGACTCTTCGATCTCTCGCCAGGTCTCCATCGGGAGCAATGATTCCACCGCACCTGCCGGACTGGGATAGAGGGCAACCACTCGATCCTCGGGACTGGAGCGAAAGAAGAAGGCCATGTTGATGGGGATCAGCAACCCATCCCACTGCGCATCTGTTATCTCAAAGTCGGCAAGTCGGAGAGCACGTCTGCTGACGCGCTTGTACTTTCCTATTGCCGCATTGTCGAAGAGGAGTGCGCAGGGATCGCATGCGCAGACGATGGTTCGCGTGGCCAGCTCCACCAGGTGCGGATGCTCATGAGCCAGCCCGGCACTGCACAGGTCGCAACGTTCCAGAGGTTTCGAGGAAGAGCGCCGCGATCGGGCGAACTGACGCAACACGCCGAAAGCCTGTTCTATTCCCGGCAATTGCTCGTTCGGCATGATCAATCCTTTTCCCTGCGCTGATGCTGTGATGTCAATCGCCGCCTCCCATGGCGAGCGGATGGACAGCAAGAGCCGGCGCGTGCGCGATGCGAGATCCCGCCAAGCTTTCCAGTGAAACAAACCCCGACGATGGCTGGCCTTCAAGTCCTGAGATCGCAAGAGACGTAACATCGGGCGCATATTCGTAGATGCCCTCCTCGACCATGGAGCGGACATTCTCAATTGTGCTGCCACAGGCATGGCCTGACGACTCGATTTGTACGCGGACTGTTCCACCGTCGACCTGGAGGAGCTCAATTCCATAGTTGAGCTTGCGAAGTCGTGATCGCAGTGTGTCCAGTGACTTCTGCACCCGCGTTTGCAGGTCTTCTGGATGTAGAGAATAGAGAAGCAGGAGACTACGGACAATCGGATCATTCCCTAGCTTGTCGATCGTCTGTTGGCCCGAAGCATTGGAATCGAAGACGATCTCCATCATCCGCTCGATCCCTGCGCTGTGCACCTCCATCAACAGGTGAACCAATTCACCGGTCGCCACCTTCAGTGGGCTGTCCGACATCTGTTCGAGTTCAGCGATCAGTTTTCCAAGCTGCTGGACTCGTTGTTGAAATTCCGTTGCATTTGCCACGCGACTCCTTTAGACAGCCAGTTCTGCTCCGCGCAGGTCCATCAAGCATCCTGCAAATGCGTCATTTGCTTGGGAGCGCGGCTACCGTCAGCAATCAGGGTTGCAGACCGAACATAGGTGAATGGTGGGTTTCCAGCACCTTCCCATTCCCCAGATACATGTGCACCCCGCATGGCAGGCACGGATCGAAGCTGCGTACCGCCCGCATGATATCTATGCCCTTGAACTTGTCTGGCCCGTTTTCTTCAAAAATCGGTGTGTTCTGTACGGCATCTTCATAAGGTCCAGGTGTTCCGTAGATGTCACGTGGGTTGGCGTTCCAAGGCGTCGGCGGGTAGGGATGATAGTTGGCGATCTTGTGGTCGCGTATCACGACGTGGTGCGACAGCACGCCACGCACTGCCTCGTGGAAGCCGCAGCCGATGGCCTCCTCCGGCACCTTGAAGTCGTTCCACGTTTTGGTTCTCCCGGCATGCAGCTGGGCCAGTGCCTGCTCCACAAAGTGCAGGGCAGCGGCGGCAGCATATGCCTGGAAGTACGTGCGGGCGCGGTCGCGCTCGATCGCATTGCTCCACTTGGGAATCTTCCACTCGAACTCAACGTCGGGCAGGGAAGTAGTCTTCGGAAGATAGATCTTTACGCTCTTTCCGGTGGCTTTGATGTAGCCGATATCGACTATGCCGGCCAGAGCGGTAGCCCAGAGGCGCGCAATCGGACCTCCGCCTGTATCGAGGGCCAGATAATCCTTCGTACGCTTGTCATACCACCGCGGCGACATCACCCAGGTGTACTTGTCCTTGAAGTTGCGCTTCTGGGGCTTGGGGAAGGTGCTCTGGTTCCATGGGTGACGCTGGTCCACTGGATTCCCCAGCGGATCCTTCTTCACGAAGCTCTCAGCGCTTTGCCAGTCGTCGTAGTACGAGCTGCCCAGGAGAATGCGGATATTCAGGTTGATATCGACCAAGTCCGTCGTCACCAGTTCGCCGTCCACCACGACGCCCGGCGTCACATACATGCCGCGACCCCAGTCGGTCATCTTCTGGTAGGTGTAGTCGCACACATCGGGATTATTGAAGGAGCCCCAACAACCCAACAGGATCCGCCGCTGGCCTACCTGCTCGTAACCCGGGAGAGCTTCGTAAAAGAAATCAAAGAGATCATCATGCAGCGGGAGCACCTTCTTCATGAACTCCACGTATTTCATGAGGCGAACCAGATAGTCGGTAAAGAGCTGGACCGTCGGGACAGTTCCTACACCGCCCGGATAGAGCGTTGACGGGTGGACGTGGCGGCCCTCCATCAGGCAGAACATCTCGCGAGTCATGCGGCTCATCTGCAGCGCTTCGCGATAGAAGGTGCCCGTAAATGGATTCAGTGCAGTCATGATGTTGGCGATGGTCTTAAATCCATGTAGCTCGGCGTGGGGTGACGCTGTCTTCTGCGCCTGCTCCCACACCCCTGGATTGGTCTCCTTCACCATCTGCTCGCAGAAATCCACGCCGACCAGGTTGTCTTGAAAGATGTTGTGGTCGAACATGTACTCGGCGGCCTCGCCCAGGTTGACGATCCACTCCGCCATCGCCGGCGGCCGTACACCGAATGCCATGTTCTGCGCATAGGTTGCGCAAGTCGCGTGATTATCGCCGCAGATACCGCAGATGCGACTGGTGATGAAATGCGCGTCTCGCGGATCCTTCCCCTTCATGAAGATGCTGTAGCCGCGGAAGATCGAGGATGTGCTGTGGCATTCGGCAACTCTGCGCTTGCCGAAGTCGATCTTCGTGAAAATACCGAGGCTGCCCACAATCCTGGTGATCGGGTCCCAGTTCATCTCGACCAAGTTGCCGGAACTGGTCGCCTCTTCTTTGTATGTCGTCGTGATCGTGGCCATCGTCGCTCCTTTTCGTTAGTAGGCTCTGGGCTGATAGCCAGTCGTGAGTTTCGTACCGGAATGCCGCCACTTCGGTTCCTTGTTGACGGTGCGGTTTGTCATCGCGCGTAGGCTGCGGATGGCCATTCCATAAGCACCAATCGCAGTGCTAGAGAGTTTTGCTCCAGGCGGCTCATCCATAAAGGGCATGAACTTATCCGGGAAACCGGGCATGGTGCATCCAATACAGATCCCGCCCACGTTAGGGCAGCCGCCGATACCGGCCATCCATCCACGCTTCGGAACGTTGCAGTTCACCACAGGCCCCCAGCAGCCGAGCTTCACAATGCATTTCGAAGAGCTGTAACTGGTTGCGAAATCGCCGCTCTCGTAATAGCCCGCGCGGTCGCAGCCTTCGTGTACCGTCGTACCGAACAGCCATGTAGGCCGGAGCTGATCGTCCAAGGGGATCATCGGGGCGAGCCCTGCGACCTGGTACAGCAGGTAGAGCACCGTCTCCATGAAGTTGTCCGGTTGCACCGGACAGCCGGGCACATTCACGATCGGCAATCCGGCCTTCGACTTCCAATTCCACCCCAGATAGTCAGCCAATCCCATGGCGCCGGTCGGATTCCCCGCCATTGCATGAATGCCGCCATAGGTGGCGCATGTTCCGGCGGCAACAACCGCGAGCGCCTTCGGGGCGAGTCGGTCGATCCACTCGTTTGTCGTAATCGGCTGGCCGGTATTCGGATTGGTGCCAAGAGCTGCCCAGTAGCCTTCCTGCTTGATCTTCTCGTTCGGGATAGACCCTTCCACGACCAGCACAAACGGCTCGAGATTTCCTTCTTCCGCCATGTAGAAGTACTTCATGAAGTCGTCGCCGCACTCGTAGGCCAGCACCGGGTTATGCAGGTGCACCTTGGGCAGCCCGGGGATCGCCCCCAGCAGCACATCTTCAATGCTGGGCTGCATGGCTGCCGTCACCGATACTGAATCGCCGTCACAGCTCAGCCCGGCGGTGATCCACAGGATGTGCACTTCCGCAACGGCGGGCGCTTTCTGAGTAACTCGGCCGTAAGGAGCTGCTTGTGCGGGCATAGTCTGGTTCTCCCCTCGCTCGCCGGCTCATTGTTCAGTAACAACACAGGTAAGGTCTCCGACCCGACATGAAGCGTCGTCGTCCTGTGTTCTCATTTGAGAAAGAAGGTATGCGGGTTTCCCCACAGTTTCTGTCCCCGCGAACTGCCTCTGCCGCGACGGGAGCCATACCACCAGACGCTCCAAGCCGCTCACAAGCGGGACAGGCCCTATTTATTTGTCAGCCTTTTTACTCGAAGAGCTATAAGGGATTCCCCGGTAAGAATGGAGAGGAAGATGATCCTTAAGCGAATCAATTCCCAACGGACGTTTGAGCGGTGCCGTTGCGACAGCAGGAAACTACGCTGCTCCCTCATTGAGCTTCCACTGAATCGCGTGCTGGATCAATTCGCGCCCGCTCCGCAACGCGAGCTTCTCTTTCAAATGGGCCTGGTATGTCTCCACTGTCTTCACGCTGAGGTGCAGCTCGTCAGCGATCTGGCGGGTACTCCGGCCTTCACCGATGGAGCGGAAAACCTCGAGCTCGCGATCGGATAACGCATTCAGGCGGGATTGCAGCGCAGTCGAGGCGCCGCCGATGTATTGCTGCAACATCTTGTTCGCGATGCGGTCGCTCAGGTATACCTCGCCATTCAAAATTCTGCGCACAGCGACTAGCACCTTTTCCGTCGCTTCCTGCTTCATGATGTAACCATTTGCGCGTGCCCGTAGTGCGCGCTCCGCATACGTAGCCTCATCATGCATGGAGAGAATCAGGACCGGAAGACCCGGATAGGAGTTTCGAATGTTCTTGAGCAGATCGAGTCCATCGGGTCCATTCAGGGAAATATCAACGATCAGGATATCCGGTTGATACTGCGAGATGGCACGCATTGCCGTCTGCGCCTCTTCCGCTTCGCCGCAGACGGTTAGATCATTTTCGCGATTGATCAGCAGGGCGAGTCCCTGGCGCAGCAGCGGATGGTCGTCGACGATGAAGACAGTCCTCTTCCTGGTGTCCGTCTCCTTCGCCGCTTTAGCCGCAAGTGCCATACGAATTCATCCGGTGTGCATCGGAAAGGTGCAGGTGACTGTGGTGCCCCTGACCTGGTCAGGGCGGACTTCAAGCGTTCCGCCGGTCATGCCGGCACGGTAGTTCATGATGTGCAGGCCCATGCCTTGCGAGTGCTCTCGAACCTCCGCAATTCCCGATCCGTCATCTTTGACCAGCAGTGTACCCCTCCCGTGTTTGGCTGTCAGGCGAATCAAGATGCTCTCTGGATGACCATGCTTGATGGCGTTGTGCACTGCCTCTTGAGCAATGTGATAGAGGTGGGTTGCGATCTCGTCGTCTTGAATCAACACCGGTGTATCGCATTGAAACCGGCACGGCACGTTGAAAATATCTTCCACTTCTGCTGCCCAAAGCTGCAGGGCTGACATCAGGCCGTGCTCGTCCGAAACCACCGGTAGCAGGCCGCGTGCCAGTTCTCGTGTCTTGTGGATCGCTTCGTTGACGAGCTTTACGAGTTTGGCAGCATCTGCGGTTTCGTCTACCTGCTTCTCCGCAAGCCGTGCCTCATGCACCTTCGCCATGAAAGCAATGCCGGTCAGATGCTGGCCAAGTCCATCGTGTAGGTCCTGCCCGATGCGTCGCTGCTCACGAGCGCTGATGTTCAAGATCGCCTTCTCCAGTTGCTCGCGCTCCGTAATATCGATTCCGGTTGCGATCACCAGGTTTGGTGTTCCATTGCTTCCTGGAAGCATGGTGCTGGACCACGCGATGAGCCGATGCGATTTGTGCCGGGTGATCCAGTAGCTCTGATACTCCTGCGGCAGCACATCCGCGCTCATTCGCTGAAATATCAGCTTGAAGCGGTCCACTTCTTCGGGCAGTAGAAAAAGATCCCAGATGTGCTTGCCACGAACCTCTTCGAACGAAAATCCCGTGGTGAGCTCCGACGCGCGGTTAAAGCGGATGATGCGACCTTCCTGGTCCAGCACGACAACCAGCGCGCCAACTGTGTCGAGAATCGCGGAGACTACATTGCGCTCGTCCTGTAGCTCTTCTTCTGTTCGCTTGAGATCGGAGATGTCGAAGGCCACGCCGTGGATAAACCAGGGCTGACCATTGGCGTGCCGCATCATCTTGGCATCGCAGTGAAACCAGATAATCCTGCCATCGCGCGCGATCACACGATATGCCGAGCGCAATGGCTTGCCCGATAGAAACATCTCAGCGGCTTCCAGGCTCCAGCGTTGCTTGTCGCCCGGATGAATGCGTTGATACCAGCGAACCGGGTCTTCCAGCCATTCTTCGCGTGAATAGCCAAGCGCTGCTTCAATCTGCGGACTGACATAGGCCTCACTGATGCCGCGGTCCAGATAGGCCATGAACACCACCGCCGGAATCTGTTCGAGCAATGCGCGATACTTGGCCTCCAGGTTCGAGGTGTGCTCGCCGCCAGCTTCCTTCGGCGTTACGGACGACCGTGCCACGGACGTCGAAAACACTTTCGCCAGGTCCAGCAGGATCGCTTCAGCTTCACCCAG
>JAUTWX010000091.1 GCA_030838385.1 Acidobacteriaceae bacterium | reverse complement strand
CCGGTTCGCACCAAGGTCGCGAAGTTTTCGGAGCTTGACCAGGTCCTGAAAGCTGTACGAGTCGCCTGTCTCGATCAGGCCCGCACGCTCCCATGCCGTGATCTGCTTGGCACGAAGGCGCAGAATGCGAAGAACGTCCTGACGGCTATATCTGCTCACAGCGCCACGCTCGTCAAGGGGACGAAGCCCCATCTGCTACCGGACTGCTAGAGCGTTTCACTGTTACTGTGCACGGGAAAAGCCGCATACAGCAGGCCTCTTGTATACACCTACAGTGAAAATGCTCCAACGCATCTTCCTATTGCAGTGCCTCACCATCTACAGCGAAATGCAGCCGTTCTCAACGAAAGACTGCGCCAGCATCTTCGCTTCGGTATTGGACCCGGTGGGAAAATGCATTAGCGCGATTATGCGGAGTCGTGCGGGGCGGTGCAAGTTGCAAAGGGTAAATAAGAGAGGAAAAACGGGTACGAAACCCGAAAGGAACCGAAGTTGGTTCCCCTTTATTTGGAGCCGACGACCGGACTTGAACCGGTGACCTGCCGATTACGAATCGGCTGCTCTACCAACTGAGCTACGTCGGCGTTCCTAGTGGATTGTAGCGTCGCCGCCGGGAACGGTAAAGTTGCGGCCGCTCGCAAGGAGTGACGGCATGCAGGTTCGAGACAGGAGGCATTTGCTGCCATACGGTGAACCGTGAGTGACTTCGGGCGCCCCTTCTTTGACAAAAGGATCAGAAGATCCGTCTCTGATCGGCCGGCACGCTTCGCAAACATGCTCTAACGGGAACGCCCTCTCCTGCCGATGAGGAAGAACGCGAGTACAAGCGATCGCACGACGCACAGAGAACGTCCTCCTGCGGCCTTCAGGCGTTCGTTGATGGTGGGATGGACCCGCCCGAAGCCTGCAACGTGCCGGGCGTGCGCCTGGAGGTCGTGAGAGGGGTTGCAGTCGGCCCGCATGGGGTCGTGCGCAGATTGAAAAAGCGCCATTGGCGGACCGTGGCAAGCACGAAAAAGCCACCCGGCAACAGGGTGGCTTTTTCTTTAGGGAGAATAGTTCCAACGGAGGCAAGGCCATCAGAACTTTCTTGGCGTCATAGTATGGGCGGCCTATTGGGGTGTCAAGGCCAAATCATTTTCGCTGTAAACGGCAGATTTTACGGCATTTGCTCGAACACCAACGGCAACCGCTATCGAATGGGAGCTTCGTCTTTCATTCGCCCTGACCCGAATCGCGGCTGGAGTAAGCCGCGCTTTTTGTGCGTTTTACTCGAAGAGCTGCACCAGCTTTGGTTCAATTTGGGACAGGAATCACCGTAGCCGCTCGGCCACAAGCAGTCGCGCGTCTGCGACACTCCCATGCTGCCTCACCGCAAATTCAGCTTGATGAACTCCATATCCTCCACCGAGGAGGCCGACTTCCCCCGCGCAACGCGATAGAGCGCCCGCCCTCCGCCAAGGAAGATACCTAGAAGAAATGTTGCGCCGCAGGCGATGAGGCAGAATGTGACGATGCTCACCAGCAGCCGTGCAGCCTTGGTAGGTTCGGAGACATAGCCCGCCGGGTTATTCCAGGTCACCGAGGCCTCGTAGTTGACCTTGTCCAGCAGCTTGTGTGCATCTGCGGCATCGAAGCCGCCGCTGGTGACGGCGACCAGCAGACCGCTGCGCCGGGTCGCGAGGGCTTGCGTGTTGCTCTTCTCCAGCGCCTCCGTGAATGGTTGCTGCGGCTGGCTGCCGGCCTTCAGGTAGGCCGCGATGGCCCGCTCACGTTCCGCGGCAATCTGCGGCGTGGGGTACTCGACAATAGTGAGCGTGCCTTCGCCGCTGCGCAGATTGAAGCCGCCGCTCAGCACCTCAGGGCTCTTGCTGAAATCGATCAGCGCAGCCGGCAGCACACCCCCGCTCCGTGTGTATGCCTCCGGCCCCAGAGAGTAGCGGGTGTGCGTCGGCTCCAGATCGGTGCGCGGCAGGAAGCCGGGCAGCGGCGGCGGCACGCCGGCAGCTCCACCGACCATCGGCAGTTTTTCTGACAGATCGCGCAGCGCCGCGGCAGACATCGCCGTCAGATGGTCGAACTTCGCATCTACCAGCGTCGCGCCGTTCCAGAAGAGCACGCGGTCGCCATTGGCCGCGCCGCCCTTGCCAATGTCCTCCGGCGCCATGCCGGGGATGCGATAGAAGGTGTATGCAGAGTAAGCGCCAGAGGCATCCGAAAAACGCATCGCCCGTATCGTGACCGCGTTGATGTTGTTCTTGTAGCTACCCGAGGCGAAGTCGCGGAAGCCATCCTCCAGCAGCACCTGCGCGTTGCTGGGGTCCGCCGTGCCCGGCTTCGTCGTCTCGTCCAGCTTGCCCTGAAGCTCAAAGCCGGCAAAACTCTCCGGCAGCAGCGGAGCGGGCGCCACCGTGGCGATCACCTTCTGCGAGAGGGATTTCGTGGAGAGCTGCTGGGCCCGGAGAGCCTGGCTGAGAAAGCACAACGCCAGCAGAACCGTGGCCGGCGGTGAAAGACGAGAGGGTCGCGCACGAAACGACATCATGTATGAGTTTACTCTTCTGATGCCGGTCTCGACTCGCTTTTCCTGCGAGAGGGGTAGCTCAGTTGCCGGAAGTGTGGCCGCCGTTCTGCGCGACGCGCAGCCCGCTCAGGCCATTCACATACCTTGCTACACCGCGATAGAGCGACTCGGCGATGCGCTCACGATACTGCGGATCGCGAAGCTGCGTTGCATCCTCCGAATTGGTGAGGAAGGAGATCTCCGCCAGGATCGAAGGCATGTTGGCGCCGATCAGCACGACGAAGGGCGCCTTCTTCACGCCGCGATCGCGCAGTCCCGGATTCCCGCGCTCCAGTCCCGCGTAGAGCGAAGTATCCACATCGGCTGCAAACTCGCGCGACTCGTCGATCTTGTCCTTCAGCGTGATCTTCTTTACCAGGCCGGAGAGCTCGTGGATTGACTCATCGGAGACGGCATTCTCGCGCGCCGCCACCTCGAGCGCATCCGGTGACGTGGTGAAGTTCAGGTAATAGGTCTCCACGCCGCGCGCCGTTGGGTCGGAGCTGGAGTTGGCATGCACGCTGATGAACAGGTCCGCCTGCGCCTTGTTCGCGATCGCCGTGCGTTCTTCGAGCGGAATAAAGGTGTCGTCATCGCGCGTATAGATCACGTCCGCGCCCATGCGCTGGCGCAGCAGCTTGCCCAGCCGCAGCGCCACATCGAGCACGACATCCTTCTCCCGGAGGCCGTCCGGTCCCAACGTGCCAGAGTCGTGTCCGCCATGCCCGGCGTCCACCACGATGCGCCCGATCTTCAGCCCGAGCGCACGTGTCAGCGAGCGTTGTCCGTCGAGCGTGGAAGCCGCCTCGTGCGACGTGCTTTTCGGAATCGTGATGTCCTCGTCATCGTCGTCCGCCGCCTCAGAGTTGGGCACAGTGCGATGGTTTGCGTTGCTCTTCGCGGGATTGCGGGTGGAAGAAGAGGACAACGAACTGGGCGGCGGCGGCGCGGCGAGCGAAATCGAAGAAGGCGGAGACAAAACCGGCGTCACATTGGCGGCAATCGGCTGGGTCGTGGGCCGGCTCGTCGCTCTCACCTGATCGGGTCGCGTGCTGATGGCCGCAATATCGCGCAGTGCATGCGTGGCTTGGCGACTAGTCTGATTGCTGGAAGCCACCGGCTCAGCCGGACCGGCGTTCGCTTGCGGCACGGGCGCGGGCAGCGTCGCGGATGCGAGCTGTTGCGATGGTCCGCTGCCGGGGCGCTGGCCGCCGTGAATATCCCCGCCGTGTATATCAATGATGAGTCGCCACGGATTGGGCAGAAAGAACGCCGAGTACTCCGTGACCTGGTTCACGTCGAGCACAATGCGCGTGACGTCGTTCGAGAACTGCGCCACGCGAATCCGCTGCAGGAAGCCATCATCCGTCACGTCCACCTTCTGGCCAACCAGCTCCGGGGCAACCCGCGCACCGTGCAGGTCGAAGTAGATGCGGTCAGGATTGGGTACGCGCGCCGCCTCGTACTGCACCTGGTCCTGCAGGTCGATGGCAACCCGCGTGTACACCGGCGTGGACCAGTGACGCACATTCGTGACCAGCGGCAGTTGTCCGCGGTACTCCTGCGCAGCCACGCGCACCGCGCCAGTGAGCACAGGCTGTCCTGCTGCCGCATCCGTCGTTGGCCTTATCGTGGCTGGCTTGGTCACGGGGACTTCTGGCTGCGCAGCAACCGGAGGAGAGAGCGATCGCGGATTCGCCTCAGACTGTTGTTCGGAATCGATACGGGCACGCTGGTTATCGTGCGGGGCAGCGGTTGCTGCGCCGCGGGCGACCGTCGTTCCGTGGGAGTTCGTCGCGCTGCGACCCTTGCTCGATGGCGCAGTCTCGAATGCCGGAGACGCGGATGGCTGCACCGTCGGCGATCGCTCGTCCGGACTGGTTTCGACGATGTCGTCCTGCGACGCATCCGCAGCTCTCTTCCGCCGCTTCTGGTGGTCGATCTCCTTCAGTCCCGCGCGTGCCTGCGCCGCCAGCGGATGGCGCGGATAGCTGCTGAGAAATTTCAGGTAAGCGGTCTTTGCCGCGGCGGGGTCGTGCAGGTCGTGCAGGAAGATCGTCGCTTCGGCCAACAGCGCCGGTGCTCGATACGGGCTGGTCGGATACTGGGTGCGAAGAAACTCAAACTGCCCGACGGCTCCCAGTAGCGTCTTGTCCTGATGGAAGACGCGTCCCTCTTCGGCAAGCAGGCCGGCCACCATATTCACCGCCTCTGCAGCCTTCGGGTCGGCAGGATTGCTGTGGTACACACTGCGATACGCATCCAGCACGCGGCCATACTCGTTCAGTGTGCGGGCCGATTCCGGACGCGATTCCAGTGCATCGCGCAACTGCTCCGCCCGAGCAAACGGCGTCAGTGCAGCGTGCTTCGTATGCGCAGCGTGCCGGTGCGCAGCCACCGCGGGCGAGCCCAGCAGCGCGAACGCCACCGCAACGACGGCAGCGATCACGCCGCGGCGGCATGCAGACGAGGAGAGGAGCCGTGCCGGCATAGAGATGGACATGCTGCGCATGTCTCCTGATGGATGTAAACCCGAAGGATGAAGCGTGGACGTCGCTTTTATGAAAGAAAAAAGCTCGGACAGGCCACATCTTTAGGAGCAATGCACTCGCAACCAGAACATGCTCATTATAGGTGGGTAGAACGAGGCGAAGGTGCGGAGAAAACTCCGCGGATACCTAGTTGAATACCTGTGGTGTCTTGATTTGGGAAGGTCAGAATTGACGCTGCAGCTCTCGCTGTACTGGCGATCCAGCTCCCTGGCGATGCTGTCGTACACCATCAATTCTGACTGTACTGCCAGGACTTTTTGTATCGCCGCAGTAACGTCATCGTTCTTCACCGCCGTCGCTGCCTTTTCATCGACATCGAAAATGTAAAGAACGGAGAAGGAATTTGTGTATGCACTTGTGACGCGAGTCGTCTGATCGCCGAAGAGCTTCTGCGTGTCATACACCTCGGCATACTTCTTCACCTCCGGATAACCCATGAAGGAAAATGCTCCGGTCTCGCGTGCGGTGTTCCAGCTTGCATTTGCCAATCCGGAGTTACTGAACCGGAGATTCACATTCAACCCATGCGCTTCCGGATTCTGCTTAAGCCTTTTCAGTGCTTCAATATCAGACTTTACCTCTGCTTGTTCCTTGTGAATCACATCAGAGCGCCCTTTCAGCTCCTTCTGATTGTCTTGCATCTCCGAGCGGATGTTTTCCCGCGCCTCATGCACCAGGTGCCGGTGATGCTGCCACTCGACACACCTTCGAGCTGAGCGCAATGAAGAGGCCGACCGTTATGGTGGCCAGATGGATGGAGATGTCGCGCCAGCTATGCGCCGATTCATGCGGCGGATGAATGTCGATCACAGGCTGTTCCTCCGCGGCATACGCATCGCGCTCCTCGCCCACTGCATCCTCCTCGCTGCGTCAGGCTAGCAGACTGCCTACCACCTCCGGTGCACCAGCGAGCGCGGCATCGAGCTGGCTCGCATCCTTCCCGCCCGCCTCGGCCAGGTCCGGCCGGCCGCCGCCCGAGCCGCCGACGCGCTGCGCGATCTGGCCCACGATCTTCCCCGCTTGCACGCGGCTGGTCAGGTCCTTGGTCACGCCGACGATCAGCGCCACCTTGCCATCCTCTGCCGCAGAGCCCAGCACAACCACGCCGGAGCCGAGCTTGTTGCGCAAGTTGTCGACCAGCATGCGCATCTGGCCGCGATCGAGCGCAGCCACGCGCTGTGTCAGCACCTTCACGCCCTTGATCTCGATGGCCTGGTCCGCAGCCGACGCGACCGAGGATGCAGCCGACTTCATCCGCGCCTGGTCCAGCTCGCGCCGCAGCCGCTTGATCTCGTCCTCCTGCGCGGTGAACCGCTGGCGCAGTGCTTCCGCGGGCGGGGTATCGCCTGCACCCGCCACATGCGTCGCAAACTGAGCAGCTTCATAGCCGCGGCGGAATTCTCCCAGCGCACCCATGCCGCTCACCGCCTCTACGCGCCGCACGCCGGAGGACACGCTCGACTCCCCGGTGAGCTTCAGCAGCCCAATCTCGCCCGTGGCGCCGGTGTGCGTGCCGCCACATAGTTCGGTCGAGAAGTCGCCGATCTTCACCACCCGCACGCGCTCGCCATATTTTTCGCCGAAGAGCGCCATCGCCTTGTACTCATTCACTGCGATATCGATGGGCACATCCACCAGCGTGACCACCGGGGTATTTCCCAGCACCTGGCGGTTCACCATGTCTTCGACGTCCTGTAACTCTTCATCGGCTACAGCGGAGAAATGCGAGAAGTCAAAGCGCAGCCGTGACGGCGACACCAACGACCCGGCCTGCTTCACGTGCGTGCCCAGCACCTGGCGCAGCGCCGCATGCAGCAGGTGCGTGCCGGTGTGGTTGCGCTGCGTCGCGTTGCGGAATTCTGCATCGACCACCGTGTCCACCCGCATCCCCAGCGCCATCGGCTGCTTGACGCGCACGCGATGCGCGCGCACACCCTGCACCGGCTGGGTGCAGCCCAACACATCGCCAACGATCGTGTTGTGATCGTCCGAGCGTAACCAGCCATGATCGCCGACCTGTCCGCCGGAGTCGGCATAGAACGATGTGTGATCGAGAACGACCTCCACCTCTTCTCCCGCGGCAGCCGCAGGAACGCCCGCGCCATCGCGCACAATCGCGAGCACCTCGCAGTGGGTCGAGACAAGCTGCGCGTAACCTTCAAAAGTAGTCTTCGGCAGCTCGCGATACGCGGGACTCGCTGATGCTTTCGTGCCGCCCTTCCACGAAGCGCGTGCACGTGCCTGCTCCTCCGCGCGTGCTGCTTCAAAGCCGGTGAGGTCGAACTCCAATCCCTGGTCGCGCGCCGCATCCACCATGAAATCCAGTGGCAACCCGTAGGTTTCATAAAGATGAAATGCGTTTGCACCGGGATATGTGACTGCCGTGGCAGCATTCTTGTTCGCCAGCAGCGGAGCGAAATCCTGCTCCAGTCGCGCGAGTCCCTGTTCCATCACGCGAGCAAACTGCCGCTCTTCCGCAAGCACGACTTTGCTCACGCGATCTGAGCTCTCCTTCAGTTCCGGATAGGCCGCAACCATTTCGTCGCGCACCGCGAACACCATCTGGTGCATGAACGGATCATTCTGCCCCAGCAAACGTCCATGCCGGATGCCGCGGCGAAGGATCTTGCGCAGCACATAGCCGCGACCTTCGTTGGCAGGCAACACGCCGTCGCTGATCAGAAATGTCGCGGCGCGTGCGTGGTCCGCAATGATACGCAGAGACGGATTGCCGACCACCTCGCCTTGACTATGCGTCAGTTCGGCCGCCTTCTCGATCAGCGGAACGAAAAGATCCGTTTCGAAGTTCGACAGCTTGCCCTGCATCACGGCCGCCATGCGTTCCAGCCCGGCGCCGGTATCGATCGAGGGCTTGGGCAGTAGCGCCAGCTCGCCCTGCGCGCTGCGATCAAACTGCATGAAGACGAGATTCCATATCTCGACGTAGCGCGCATCGTCCTGGGCGAAGGGCAGGTCCTTGCCCGGGGTCTCGGATGCGCCGATGCCCATGTCGTAAAAAATCTCCGAGCACGGACCGCATGGGCCGGTGTCGCCCATCTGCCAGAAGTTGTCCTTCATCCCCATCTCGAAGATGCGCTCCGCCGGCAAACCCTGTTCCAGCCAGTAGCCATGCGCCTCTTCATCGCGCGGCACGCCGTTCTCTCCCTTGAAGATGGTCACGTAGAGGCGATCCTTCGGAAGGCCGAACCACTTGTCCGACGTCACCAGCTCCCACGCAAACGCGATCGCGTCGCGCTTGAAGAAGTCGCCAAAGCTGAAGTTGCCCAGCATCTCAAAAAAGGTGTGATGCCTCCGTGTGAAGCCGACATTCTCCAGATCGTTGTGCTTGCCGCCGGCGCGAACGCATTTCTGCGATGAAGTCGCGCGGTTGTAGTCGCGATGCTCCAGCCCGAGGAAGACATCCTTGAACTGGTTCATGCCCGCGTTGGTGAACAGTAGCGTCGGGTCGTTGGCAGGCACAAGCGAGGACGAGTGGACACGGCGATGCCCCTTCTCCTCGAAGAACTTCAGGAACAGGTCACGAATCTGGTTGCCGGAACGGACTTGCATACATTCAAGTCTACAATTCGCGCCGCCGCCATGGCCTGCCCGCCACGATTGAGGCGATCGATGAAGAAGACTTGCGAAAGAAGATTGGCGGCGAGATGATCCCTTTCGCAAAGTGGCTACGTGCAGGATTGGCATGGCACTTCGTCAAGTGCTGCAGCGCCCGCACGCGGCGGCGGGCCCGCACCTGTCAGCTCGCCGCCATACCCCTTTGCAGACTGGCCCTTCGGGGCTCGCCCGTCATCGGTACGCCAGATACAAATACGTAGCCACTGACGAACGCAATCAACGGAGCAAAATCACGGACGAAGTTATACGGATGGTTCGATGGCGGCTTCAACGTGAGCACCTCGAACCGCGGCAAGTACGCGAATGCGCCCGCTGCCTATGACGTCATTCCGAATTCCATCGAGTTGGATCAAGCGGTGCTCTACATTGAGCGCCTGCCTGACGAAGTACAACGTGATCACTTTGACTTGGGATACCGGATCGCGCAGATATACGGTCTCGATTATCGCTACACCACTGCGAAAGGCATCTTCAGCCAGCAACTGCTTTCGAGTAACAACACGTATGGATATGATCCCGCCATGGTGTATGACTCGCTCAACATTCGCAACGAATATGTGGATGACATGCGCGGGCAACGCACGGGCTATAGACTCGATATACTGAGCACCTGATCGGCATCGAGCACTGGATCGGCTCGACAGTTACTTTCCGCCCGGAGTTAAGGTTGGAGCACTCCTACGACTTGCCCGCGTATGATCTCGGGCACAAGAAGACGCAATTCACCGTGGCCGGCGATCTGATTTATCACTTCTAACCAAGTGGCTCGCATTACGATTCTGGATCGGCATCCAGCCCTTCCAATGACTCCTCGTCCGGCACCCACTTGCGTAGCACTTTGAAAACGGTCGGCGGTGTGAAGCCGGCGGCGACCAGCCGCCGCATGGTAAGCGCCGCTTCCTTTTTGTCCTTCGGCTGCGCCATGCGCTTGCGCTCGATGTACGCGCGTGCCAACTGCTCTTCGTTCACATTCTCGTATGCAGTTTCCAGCGTGGACGCGACCAGCTCGGGATGCACACCCTTTTGCATCAATCCCTGCTGCACACGCCGCCGGCCCAACTTGTCGTTTGCCTGACGCAGCCTGGTGTACTCGGCGGCAAAGTTAGCGTCGTTCAGGAAGCGATACTCTTTCAACTTTGCCACTACGGCTGCAATCTTCCGTTCGCCTGCTTCATCCGTCTCTACGCGAGTCCGCAGTTTGCGCTTCAGTTCCGCAACCGTCTGCGCGCGCCGCCCCAGGGATGCGGTCGCATAATCGAACAGCGCAGCCTCCGTCAGCGGCTCGCGTGGCTTCTTCGGTCGATTGCTCAGAGTCATTCCATTGCTTCCGGCGCATCATTCACTTTGCGTTCGCAGCGGCCTGCGTCCAGCGATCGCACCACGCGTTCACTGTCTTGTACCAGAGCTGCGAGTTCTGCGGCTTCAGCACCCAGTGGCCTTCGTCGGGAAAGTAGAGCATCTCCGACGGCACACCCAGTCGTTGCAGCGTGGTGAAGAGCTGCATGCCTTCGCTTACATCCAGCCGGTAATCGAGCTGGCTGTGCACTACCAGCGTTGGCGTTTTAAACCGCGCCGCGAACAGCATCGGCGACCACCGACGGTACATCAGCCGGTTGGTCCACGGCATTCCTCGGAACTCCCACTCGTTGAACCACAGCTCGTCGCTCGTCCCATACGCAGATTCGGGATTGAACATGCCATCGTGCGAAACGATGCAGCGGAAGCGCTCCGTGTGCCCCAGTATCCAGTCCGCCATGTACCCGCCGTAACTCGCGCCAAGCGCGCACTCGCGAGTCTTGTCGAGAAAAGGATATTGAGTCTCCGCGGCATCCAGCCCGCGCATCAGGTCGATGTACGGACGTCCGCCCCAGTCGCCGTTTATGCCATCGACGAAGGCCTGACCGTAGCCCGTCGAGCCACGCGGATTCACCATCACGACTGCGTAGCCGTTGGCGGCAAACAGTTCCGCATTCCAACGGTAGCTCCAGCTATCGCCCCATGCGCCCTGCGGACCGCCGTGAATAAGAAACTTTATCGGATACTTTTTCTCCGGATCGAAGCCGGGGGGGCGGATCAGGAAGCCCTCCACCCGCACGCCGCCCGAGCCGTGGAACCAGTAGTGCTCCATGTCAGGAATATCCAACTGAGCCAGCAGTGTACGGTTCAGCCGGGTCAGCGGCTGCTCCGTCACTTCGGACGGTTCAGCCAGTGGTACGGCGTGCCGGGCGCCCGTGCGACGCAGATGCAATGCAGGTTCGGCCGCAGCATGCGGATTGCGAGGCACCGATTCCTCGGTCAGGTTCAGCAGCGTGATCTCGGCTGGACGGCGCGCTGTGTTCCGACTGGCCACCATGTGGGTATTGTCCGGCGTTGCATGCAGGTCGCCGTACTCGCCGCGGCGCGCGATGTAGCTGCGCTGGCCGGAGGCAAGATCAAGCTGGAAGATTGGCTCCTCGCCTTCATCTCCCGCGGTGAAATAGATGCTCTGCGAATCCGGCGCCCACACCAGTTCGTCCACCCAGCGATCGAAGCCGTCCATGGGCAGCGTGATCTTCCTGGTCGCGCGATCGAACAGAGCGAGGCGAAAGCGGTCACTCTCATAGCCGGCACGCGCTTGCGAGCGCCATGCGATGTACTTTCCGTCGGGCGAATATACGGGGCTAAAGTTGCCGCCCGCGCTGGTTGAAATCTTCACCGGCTTCGCCGTGGGATTCGCCGGGTCCACCGTCCACAGGTCCACATGCGTGGAGATCGCGGGCATCGGATCGGTGTTCTCTTCGAACGCCAGCTCTTTGCTGTCCGGTGAGAACGCATAAGGGGGTGGTCCGCCCAGCGAGAATGGCGGCACGTCATGCTCGTCGCCGGGGTTCAGATCGCGCGCTGCGCCGCCGCTTACCGGTTGCAGAAACAGGTGCGAGCGCCTCTCGCCGGTGAAAACGTTCCAGTGCCGATAAAGCAGGTGGGTGAAGATCTGCGCCTTCACTTTGTTTTCGGTTTTCGCTTTCGCATGCTCGGCGTTGCAGGTCTCCTCGTCGGGACCAGCGCCGCATTCCGGATAGACCGACGACGTATAGACGATGGACTTCCCGTCCGGCGACCACATCGCGCCGTCAGCGCCCATCGCCGCATGAGTCACCTGCCGCACCTCGCCCACCGTGCCGCTGCGCGGATCGAAGCTCGCGATGTATACCTGCTGCTCACCATCGCGCGAGCTCTGAAAGAGTATCTGCGTTCCGTCCGGCGAAAAACGCCCATGCCCTTCGCCGGGCAGCGACGCCGTCACCGGCTTTTCTTCCATCGGCTTCGAACCCACCCCGGTGGGCACTACCCACAGGTGCGAGGTCTTCCGGTTCTGCTCCAGGTCCACATCTGTAACCGCGAAGAGCACCCAATGCCCATCGGGAGACAACGACAGGTCGTCCAGGCGCCGCATGCGCTGCATGTCCTCAAAGGTCATGGGTCGCCGCGGCGGAGGCGGCGCCTGCGGATAAAGGGCGCACGGCGTAAGCACCGGAAGCAACAGCGCGGCATACAAGCGGAGACGCATGTCGACTCGCAAGGGGGAGATAGAGGACTCCCTATCCTATCCGCTCGCCGTCTCTCTGCCGATAACAAAACAAATGCGGAGACCGCGATGGCACGGTCTCCGCGCGGACTGCTTACGCTCTCTAGCTACTGCGAATCACCCGGGCCGCTATTACCCGGCACACCGTTCGGTGGAGGGGCGCCGGAAGAAGGTGGTGGTGGTCCGTTCCCATCCGGGGCACGCCGCCCGCGCAGGCCATCCTGTTCGCGTCGCTCGAAGTGCTCACGCCTTTCTGGTCCCAGCGTCTGCAGCGTCTTCCACTGCGCTGTGGTCAGCACGCCGCGCAGCCCCAGCAGCATGCGTGCATTCGCCTTCTCCAACTCAGCACGCGACTGCGCCACCTTATCGATTTGTGCCAGGATGCGCGACTCGTCCGGCTGTTCCGAGGATAGCAGCGGCTCCAGAATCGCCTCTTCTTTCTCTACCGAGGCATGCTGGTCAATCAGCTTGAGCCGGCTCTGCAGGAAGATGTCGTCCATCTTCTTCTGCTGATCTGCGCTCAGCGTCAGCTTCTGCGCGATCTCCGGGTTGTCCCACCAGCGGCCGCGCGGCTCCATGCGGAAGGCGCGCTCCATGGGCGGGCGGTGCGGCGCCATCGGTCCTGTATCCATGCTTCCCGGACCAATGCTGCCCCCCATCTCGGGTCCCTGCAGCGGTGGGAGCGGCGGCAGTGGCGGCGCATTCGCCGTCAGTTCCTGCGCCATCAGCGGCAGCCCACCCAGCAGCAATGCTGCGGCGGCCGCACCATGAATGGCGTATGTCTTCCATGTTTGCTTCATCGTCTTCCTTCTTCCTCGGGAAATTACCAACCGTGTTTGTTACGAAAGCTACTGCCGTGCTGCTTTGCCGCCAGTCGAGCTCACAGTCCCGCTGTTTGCGGTATTCCACGACAGCGGCTCCATTGCCTCCGGCACCACCTGCGAGACATCCTGATCGACCTCGTCCAGCAGAGCGTTATCGCGTGCCAGCTCCTGCTTCTGCTGCTGCTGTTGCTGCTGCTGCTGCTGCACCTGGGCTTCGATCGCGGCACGATGCGCCTTCCATCGCGGGAGTCCGATGCCGAAGATCAGCAGGAGAGCCACGCTAACGGTGGCCCAGACGGCGACCATGCTGCGCCAGCTTCGCGCCGCTGCGCTCTTCGACGCCCGCCATTCCTCGACAGCCGCGGCCTTTGCCTCTCTCCACTCCTCAGCCAGTCCGGCCCTCTCCTCGCCCCACTGCCGCGCCGCCGCACCGAACCAGCTCAGCGCATCCTCAAGCGGCTTCGCTTGCGCCTCGCATTCCGCACACATCGCAACATGCGCGCGCTCCGCGTCGGCGGCATCGCCCATCTGCCAGCGCATCACTGCTTCTTCGCTCAAATGTCCGCTCGTCCTCTCGTTCATCGCGCCTCCCCCACCTGCTTTTTGACAACGCTTAGCGCGCGGTACAGGTGTGACTTCACCGTGTTCACGTTCATCCGCGTGGCCGCGGCGATCTCCGGGAGCTCCAGCTCTTCTACAAAACGCAGCAGAAAGATGCTGCGCTGCCGCTCGCTCAGCGTCTCCACAGCGCGCCACACTGTCGCGACGCGCTCCTGTGCGATCAGCCGGTGCTCGGTCGAGCTCTGCATGTCCGGCAGCCGGTCGCTCATCTCAGACGCGTCGAGCATTGCCGCGCGTTTCCAGAAGCGCAGCTTCATGCTGCGCTGGTGGTCGCGCACCAGGTTCACGGCGATGCGCATGAGCCAGGTGCTCATCGCGCACTCGCCGCGGAAGCTGGCTTGCGCGGTGTGCGCCCGCAAAAAGCAATCCTGTGTCAGCGACTCGGCCACATCCTCGTCGCGCGTGGCGAACAGGATGTAGCGGAAGACCCGGCCGCGGTACAGCCGCATCCACTCTTCGACGCCGCCAGCGTCGCTCACGACGGGCGCCGGGAGGTCACCCGCCGCCATGGCATTCGCGATCACATGTTCCATGCACACACGCGTTTGTGTCCAGTATCCGCTTTATTTACATTCACTTGCTGCTGAGCCTCATTTTGTGGAGTCCCGTCGGAGTCCCAACATCCGGCTCCCTTGCAGCCGAATAGACGAGACCTGTAGGGAAAGTGTTTCAGTTCACTGTGCCGAGAAATCTGCGATGCCGAAGTCTCAGGACATCCGTGCGTAGCGCACTACAATGTTCCCGAACGGAGGGACAGATGGCATTAGGCTCGCTAACGACAGGTTGGCTAAAGACGGAGCACGGGAAATGGCTGCAAGAAGAGGATAGGAAAAAGAAGGCTGAGCAAACGCAACAGAAAGCCGATGCGCAAGCGGACGAGAAGTGGAAGAGTCTCCTGGCGAATCTTAAGGAACTGAAAGGGCAGGCATACCGCGGCATCAGCTTTAAGTGGAGCGAGGACTATGGCCTGTTATACGACAACGCATGCGCCCGGGTGCACTTGTCACCAGGCGGACAGTTTCGTTGTCCACGTGGACTTCATGAAGCGCGCTTCTCCGCAGGAAACGCCAACTGATGAGTGGCGCATCACGCCGACACTCAGTTCGACCGGCGAGTTTGGTTGGATGATCAATGGATGGCGGAAGGCGCCCAATACGCGATCCAGGACAGAGGACTCAGTATGCCTAGCCATCGTCCAGACTCTCGTAGCAGCTTCTCCAGGATGATCCTGATGTCGCCCAGTCTTCGCGACTGAAAAGGAACCGGAGAGCGCTCTCGTCCACACCCTCCGGTCACCCCAGGCGACAAGAGTCACAGAAGGAGCGCTCCGTGCTTCACTTCATAGGCATTAGAGGCGTCGTGACGAGCATACTCATCTCCGCGGCTATCTTCACGATCTCCTATTTTTTCGAAACGCCCAATTCCTGCATACAACCTGGACCCTGGGGAACGCCCGGCGCCAAGTCGGTCACAACCACGGTCGTGCCTTGCGTGCTGTCGCTGATCGCTTGCTTGCTGTTCTCATCGCCGATGCTTAAGACTGGAAAAACCTATGATCCAAATCGACGTTCCGTCGCCGACGTTACGGCCATCTGAGCGGGATCTGTCCATGCCATTACCGCCCGACGTCCGACCGTCTATCTGCCTAGCTCAACCCGTAGCTGGGAAGGGTACAACCGTTCCTCCCCCTGTTGACAAATGGTGTTCTATGTTGCACACGGACTAACCAATGCGCTTAGCTTTGTGAAACCCCAGACCGCGCTGAGCAGTGAACATTCTCTGTGGGTTCCCCTGTTGCTGCACAACGATACAAGCAAATCTCGTGAGCTCGTCCTTCATGCTTCGCTGCCGGATGGTTGGACGCCGGCTGGCAAGGATATTACCTATCACCTGGAACCGCACAGCAGCTACCCTGCGCAACTTTTCCTGACGGCATCGGTTAGAAAGGCGGATGAACCACCGCAGGAATTGCGATGGACTGTTCTGGATGGTGGAAAGTCAGTTGGAGAGGTTACGGTGGCCGTGTATGCGGAATATAACGGGGTGCCTCAATAACTCTTGTGCTGGATATAAACGCGATGACATAAGAAGCCGAATCAAGCCTATGCACACTAGTTGTACCGATAGAAACATGCCGGCTGATCCGAGAGCTCCTGACCCGCGTCTCCCGCGTCGGCCAGAGATGCGGACAAAACATTTGTTGCGAATTGGCGTCGGTCATCTGGGCAGCTTGCGGAAAAGGGCCATTTACGGAGCGCAATGGGCACTATTATCGTCATCGGCCTCGGAGCCATGGGCAGTTCGACGGCCCTTCATCTCGCAGGGCGCGGCCACCGCGTGCTTGGTTTCGATCAATTCACGCCCCCGCACAGCTACGGCTCCTCTCACGGCCAAACACGGATTATCCGGCAATCGTATTGGGAGGATCCGCGCTATGTTCCGTTACTGCTTCGGGCTTACGAACTCTGGCGGCGGCTGGAGGTCGACACCGGTCAATCCCTGCTGCACATAACTGGTGGTTTGATGATTGGCCGTGCAGGCGGTGATCTGGTGGCTCGGAGCACGGCAAGCGCCGAACGGTTCGCCCTGCCCCATCAGGTGCTCTCGGCCGCAGAGATACGCCGCCTATATCCCGCCTTCAGGATTGACGAGGACTGGGTCGCACTCTGGGAGAGGGACGCGGGATATCTTCATCCCGAGGCGTGTGTTAGACAGCAGCTCCAACAATCTGTATTGGCTGGTGCAGAGCTTCACTTTAACGAACCGGTAATGGACTGGAATGCGTTGCCTGGCGGAGGAGTCCTGGTCCGCACTGCACGCGAGACATACGCCGCAGCTCATCTGGTCATCACTGTCGGGCCATGGGCGCCGCAAATCCTGCGCGAGCTGAACCTGCCATTCAGTATCACCAGGCAGGTGGTCTTTCGGTTCGAGCCCATCGGCAGTATCGACCTCTTTCGTCGGGACCGGATGCCCATCTATATTCGGGAAATGGAGAAAGGTCAGCCTTTGCTTTATGGCTTTCCTCTGACTGGACCCGACTCTGAAGGCGTGAAGGTGGGCTTGCACGGCAGCGACGAGTTCTGCTCTCCCGATACAGTGGATCGTGCGATACGCCCGGCAGATGAACGCATCATCCGAGAACGGCTTGCTGAAGCTCTCCCACTACTCGGTGGTCGATTGCTTCACGCAGAGACCTGCCTGTACACCATGACTCCCGATGAACATTTTGTGATAGATAAGCACCCTGAATTTTCGCAAGTGACGTTGGCAGCAGGGTTCTCGGGACATGGCTTTAAGTTTGCAAGTGTTCTCGGCGAAGTGCTGGCTGGAATGGCGACGGACTGCAAGCCTGCATACGATCTTGAACTTTTTTCCGCTCGACGGTTTAAGGATGTTCCATCTTTCCGGCACTGAAAACCGCTGTTGCATAACGCATGCTGAGCGCGTTGCAGTGCGACAGAATGTGGCTGAGAGAATGAGCGACGAAGGCTGGAAATTCGCGCTCCATTACTACGAAGTACCGCATGGCGAAGATACGATGCAGTTGTCGCCGAACCGCTACGTCGATATCACCCGGATGGAATCGCGTGAGAAGGCTTAACAGCCGGCCATTTCCCCCGGAGAGAACTTTTCCGCCAAGGAGCCGGGGTTTGGTCAGACGTGGACACATCGCACATTTCATCGAACCGATGGAATGCCTTCCGGTCGAGAAGATCCGCGAAGCTGATCTCTGGACGTACGAACTCAAACTCGACGTTGTGACGGATCAAATGATCGTTTCTCTTCGCCTCAACGTTCTCTAACTCTTCGGAATACGAGTCTATTGCAGCTCTTACCGTCTCCGCCCGGTCCTGCAATCGGAATTGAATCTTCCTCAGCTTCCCTCACACTGTGCGCTCACGGCTGCTCCCCAATGCAATTGGATGCCGGTGCACCTGCAGGTTCTTCTGGCCTGTGTCCTCGAGGGCCGCTCACTCTTCTGGCAGTCCTACCAACCGGGGAGAGCCTTCTCGCATCTAGTCCAACCTGGCTGGGGAGGCGCTCTCCTGCATGGGCAAGGTTGCTCTCACGGTTGCAGCTGTTTTGCTGTGCGGAAGTTCGTCTATGCTGTACGCACAAGATCGCTTCGAAGTTGGCTTGCTTCTCGATTATCTAAGGGTCTCGCAGACAAACACCAACAACTTCGGAGTGGGTGGAAGACTCGGATACCGGCTCCATCGCAATGTGATGATGGAAGGAGAGCTTGCCTACGGTTATGGGATCAACTTCCAAGAGGTTTACCGCAACGTCACGAACGGCGACGTAACCGCGATCGGACGGACGTCGATCGGCGTTACTGATGGTCTATTTGGGCCGATGCTCCAGCCGGCCCATGGTCATTTTCGTCCATTCGTCACCTTAAAGGGTGGGTTCATCGATTTTCGGCTCAGTCCGAGCCTGATTCCGTATAGCAGTGTGGTGAGTACGGCCCTCGGCATCCGTACCTCCAGTCTTAACGCGACACTCTATCCTGGTGCTGGCGCGGAAGCAATTCTGGGTCCAGTCGGGTTGCGGCTGGAGTTTGGCGACGCGATTTACTTCAATGGCGGCGAGCACAACAACCTGCGGATCACGTTTGGTCCCATCCTTAGATTCTGACGTGCCGCCCCTGTGCCTGGAGCGACGGTGAGACGAACCAAGAGCTGGACCCATGGAACCTTGGCGATCGGGAGGCGGCCATGCACTACGGCTCGATACCCTACTGGCACTCGCGGATGCGACGCGCTCAAAACTCTGAAGACTATACTCCTCGATGAAAAAACAAAAGAAGGTCGTGATCGAGTTCCAGCAGTTTCCTTCTGATCAAAGGGGAACACGGCTCAATGACAACCTGCCGATGCACCGCTCCTGCGAGCCATCACGCGCCTTGCAAGCAACCAGCAGAGTCATGCGACTCTTTGCTGTGTGGTTCGTGTCGGCTGTGCTACGACCTCGCCGGCGAATGCGCGCCTCCACTGTCACTATCACCGGAATTAGACGATTCACCGCCAGGTGACACGTCTCCGGTCGAATTCTAAAGGCGCGTAGAGCGGCCCCAAGTCCGCTCCGCGCCGTGCCACTAACCCGACAAAAATAAAGGAACAAATGCCACGCAAGAATGCTGCACCTGATGCTCCTGCCTCGTCTACATCTCCACGCCGTCAACCATTAAGTCTCAACCCAGGACTATAGCTGCTCGTCGCTCTCACCATCGCGAAAGAGGGCCCTTTCCTGGAGGAAACTCGCGCTAATCGCGACGCATCGAGATTCAGCTATCTCGTCACCGACAGGATCAAATAACACGAAGCACAGGAACATGCGGCGGCCCTCAACGGCCACCCGCTCCGACAGTACCGTCGCGCGCGTCAATGACTTCTGGAGGCGCGTCCAGGCCATCCGCCGTGCTGACGCGCTTGCGTTTTTCGCAACTAGACGCCCAGTAGACAAAAGCCGATGTTCGCCTTTGGTGTGATCTTGACATTCGGGAGTCTGGTGCACCATCCGGACATGAAGAAATGGGACGGAAGGTCTATCGGCCGGCCAAGGCGGGGGAGGGCTTCCGTTGGGAAACTGCGGACGGTGCTCAACGTAGAGCCCAGAACGCCCGGCGGCGCAAGAAGTATGCACAAATGCGAGCTGAGGAAAGAGCGGGACGGCTTCGAGCGAAACCCTAAGTGGAAGGACCCGACGCTGCTGGCCAGGATATGGGAAGAGATCCGGCACATCCTCTTTCCGTCTCGCCGCAGGTTTTAGATCTCTGCTATTGAAAAGAGTCCCGGCTTATCGTCATTGGAGTCAGGTAGAGCCTCGGTGGAGTCCGGCGTGGCCGAAGCGGGCTCGATTAGCTCTGGTGAATCGTTCTTCACGTTGCCTACTGCCTTGTCCACTTTCCACGCTGTCATTTTGTCTGCATCGAAGGGCCGCAGCAGGTCGATTGGCGGACGGCCAGGATCGGTCTTCAACCAGCGGTCATAGTCCTTCTCAGGGATGATCACGGGCATACGGTCGTACATCGGCTGCACGACTTCATTCGGATCCGTAGTGATCACCGTAAAGGTCAGCAGCTCCGTTCCAGCTAAAGGGTCCTTCCAGCGCTCCCATAGGCCCGCCAACGCATAGGGCTGGCCGTCCTTCATCGCGATGGCAAACGGCTGCTTCGTCTTCGCATCCAGCTTCTGCCACTCGTAGAACGCATCAGCGGGTACGAGAGAGCGTCGGTACTTGAAAGCCTCACGAAAAGCCGGTGCGGTCGTGATTGTCTCTGCCTTCGCGTTGATTGTCCGGAGCCCCTTCGTCGGGTCCTTCGCCCAGTAGGGATACTGTTGGCGAAATCGGTTACATGACCCATTGCCCGAGTCGGGCGAAGGCGGAGGTGCGTGTTGTGGCTGGCGGTATCTCGCTCCAGTAATCGGTCAACCGCCGCAGATTGATTGCGCATTCAGTTAGAGGCGGATGTTGAGTCTCGATCTCTTCGGATCAGTTGAGCGAGAGTCAGGGCGCCCAAGAGACAGGGAAGAGCGAGCGCGGCTGCAAGGTGGCAGGCGCGGAAGAAGATTTGCGGAGCCAAGTAGCACAATCACAAGAAGCACGGTCGAGAGGGTCCGCGCTAGCCGCGCGTACTGGCGGGCTTGTCTATCACTACGTAGAGTCGGTGCCCTTAAATCGACAAAAAGGCCGGCCCCATAGCCATTCCGAAAGCCGCGGTTCAATCTACGAAAAAGCTCCGGCTCAGACTGGTCGAGATTGCAGGGAGCAGGTCAATTCAGGGAGTGTGTCAAAGCAAAGCTTGCCACATGCTGGCCGCTGCCGGCTTGACGGCGGCAGCAAGCCGGAACCTGCCACTGTTCCGAATGCACCGGCTTCTGGGACGCGGTGGCCGAAGTTTCGGTGTGAGAGAAGCCACGGACTTACTTGCAGCTGATCTTCTGGTTGGAGGTGTCGGCGTGGATGTTGCCATGCGGGTCGACGACAACGTGCACGCTCTGACGCAAGAACATGTCCGCGATAGGCCCCTGGGCAACCAGACGTGTCTTCTCAACAGAGCTGAAGTCCGAAGCGGTTGTCCCCTTGGTGACCGTGTGGTAGTTCGTTGAGTTAGTCCCCATGTACTTGGCCCCCGTTGTGGCACCGACGCCGGTCAATCTGGTCGAAGAAGTGAGGTGATAATCCGTATGATCGGAGTCGTCGTCAATAGAGTAGAAGTACTCGAAGTGCATCGTCCCATTCATCATCACCAGTTCGCCATTGCAATCATTCGTATAGGTCTGGTTGGTGACCGGCTGATCGTAAGAGTAGCGGACGGTGGATGTCTGCGCGGCGGCAGTGATGCCGGCGGTCAGCACGAGCATTGCCAGAACAGAAGATGCCGAGCGAGTGATCCTTTGCGTGGGTGTCATGGGGTGTCCTTTCTGGTTCGCCGCTTCATCCGAGACAGGCGGCGTCGTACGGTCCAATTAGTTGGCGCACTGCGTTGCGTTCTGGTTGATTTGGGCCGCCAGGTTTCCACTTGTATCCATCGAGATCTGTAGCGTCTGCACCAGTGACAGTGACGTGCCTACTGCCACAGGCGTGAGGTCCGACTTCAGATCGGGGTTCAGTTGTGCAGTGGGATCACTGCTGTTGACTGTGTACACGTTCGAGTCGCTGGCTTTATACGCTGCGCCACTGATCTGCCCGACACCGCTCAGATCATTCGCCGTTGTGATGGAGAAGTGGTTCACGCCGGCAGGGTCTGTTGTGAAGCTGTACTGCAGGTGCACAGTGCCATTCAGGATTACTGGCTCGCCTGCCGTGCAAGTGTTGGTGGTGGTCTGCGCGGTGACCGGCAGGTCGAGCGCGTATACCTGCGACTGGGCAAATGCGTTGCTGCCCGACAAAGCGACCAGCGAGAGAACTCCGGCAGATAGCATCGGGTGAATGTGCTTTCGAGTCATGGTGAATTTCTCCTTCAATCTCGCTTGACGGCTGTCGAGTTTCCCTCGCCGGTCGTTTGGGTTTGATCGGTTGTTTGTATCACTACTCTGCAACCATCTGGCATTGCAGCAAAGATCACAGCAGTGCGGTGAATGAGTTACTTCGGTCAGCCACCTTCCCATCTCAATTACTGCAGCGAGACGACGGTGTAGTAGACCGTAATCGTCACCGTGCCATCGCCGCCGGTCCATTCTGTCGAGCTGTCGTTCTCCACCATCAATGGCGCGTTATCAAGCGTCGACTGGGGAGAGATACCGATGCCACCGATTCCTTCCGCCATGAATATCTGCGAGCTGGTCTGATCGAGGAAACGGGTGGCATTGGCCCGCGTTACGTTGTTGAAGGTCTGGCCGACGTAGAGAAGCACATGAGAGTCGGGAGCTACTGTATATGGGCTTGTACCAGCCTTGAGCTGAAAGATTGCGCTGAACGGTGCCAGTGCCTTTCCAGCGCCGGGCGCGGCTACCAGCAAAATCGGACTTCCGTGCAGGGAGGCCAACTGCGCCGCATTCAGCGTGGTCGTAGCTACCTGGACTGCAACCGCATCGGTAGTCTGGCCATTGAGAGCCGGCAGGAAGCAGAACAGAATTGCGCAGAGCAGTGTGTTTCGCATGGTCTCTATCTCCTACGTTGTCTTGGTCTACTTTCTAATGACTCCGGTCCGAGTGGAACGCCCACGTATGTCAGTTCATAAACCGGACGTTGAAGATTTGGCTGGCGAAGGTCAGGTTGGCGCTCGATCCATTGCAGACGTGAATGAGCAGGGCGTTGGAACCCGATACATAGGGAGTCCACGTGACAGATTCATGTGCCCAATCCGCGGCGTTAAGCGCGCCCGCCGGCGTCATGGCGATGACGAGAGACGTGCTCAAGCCAGTGAAAGCCCCGGTGGGAGTAATGTCCGCGCAACTCGTCTTGTTGATCAATCCCGGAGTTACCGTGATCGTAGAAGGGCCACTTACCCCGCCATTGACCACACTGCTGGGCAGTTGAGAGGCGGGCACCTTCCCGGTGCTGTCCAGTGAGGCGACGCCATTCGCTGTGCCTGCGGGAAGTTGCGCGACGGGAACCTTAGTCGTTGCGTCCAGTGAGGCGAGCCCATTGGCGACGGCCTTGGGGACCGACAGCGTTACGGCGCCGGTGGTGGCGCTCACAGTCACCTGGTTTGCCGTACCAATCAGACTGGTCACGCCAGCGTTGGCCAGGGTGACAGCCTGGCCCAGAGTGACGGAGCCACCACCACTCAGGCCGCTTCCAGCAGTGATGGTTACGGAATTGTTCGCCAGCATCGCGTTGGTGATCCCAGCGGAGGGCACAGAGAGGGAGAGTGAGCTGCCGAGGGCAACGGCACCACCCCCGCTGAGGCCACTACCGCTTGTCGTATTGATCGTGACCGAGTTGTTAAGGAGCTGCGTGTTCGAAACGGAGTCATCGCTGAACATCAATGAGTGCGAAGCCGTTCCGTCGTACAGGCGCAGCCGCTTCAAATCTGCGCGGAGCCATAAATCGCCCGCTGCCAGCGTGGTCGGGTCGGCAGAGTTGATTCCTGCCACGGCCACACCCGCATTCTGCGCACTTGGTGTGAACGTCTGCTTCATGCCGGCCGTGTAATTGTTTGTCTGGGCATTGCGGACGATCGCGGCAGTGTCGCTCAGATCTGTACTCGCTGCCTGCGCCCCCCCGGTCACGATGCCTTGTGCGTTGTAGGTAATCTTGGTGTTCGTACCGCCCGAAATCGAGGCGGCCGTCGCCTTGGTCGCCAGACTGCCCGACAGCGCGGACAGATCCGTGGAGAGGTTCGCCACCTTGGATTCCGTGATGCTGCCCGTGATGGAGGCGGCATTCCCGGAAATGTTGCCAACGATCCTGCCTCCTGCCAGCGACGTGATCCAGCTGGGATCTGCATACGAGCCGGTAGTGTAGACACCGTTCGTGACGCTGGTGGCATTGCCAGGGAAGCTTTGGCTGGCGGCGAAGTTGATGGTTCCGTCCGGGTTGATTGAGAGCTGCTGTTGCGGCGCTACTCCATTGACCCCGATCTGCAAACTCAGCAATCCTGCCCTGGTCATCGTCCACTGCGCAGTGTTTGCCTGGCTGCTGCTGTTGAGGGACTGGAGCGCCAACGCATTCGAGTCCGCAGGTGCTGTCGCCCCAGCGGCGGGCCCAATCGTCTGCGTCCCGGTAAAGGTGTTGGCGGCCTTGGTCGCCACTGTGTTGTTTAGCGTAGTGAGGTTGCTCTGAAGCGTGGATACGTTGGAGTTGAGGGTGGACTCAGCAGCGGTGGCGCGGGAGGCTTCACTGCTGATCGAGGTGCCCAGTGCGGCATCGGCCAGGCTGCGTGCAACAGACTCGGCTGCCAGGTTGGCGGAGAGTGCTGTCTCTGCACCGGTGGCGCGGCTGGTCTCGCCGCTCAGATCAGTCGTGAGCGTGGCTTCTGCAGCTTCAGCGCGGGTAGTTTCCGCTGTGACGTTATTGGAGACACTCGTTTCATCGTTGGCATTGGACCAGGCGAGTAACTGCGGATTGTTCGGATCGGTCTGGCGGCAGATGTAGAGCTGCTGGCCGGCGGCGCCACCTGCCCACAGGGCCATGTTATTCGCCTTGGTGCAGACGCCGGTCGGCTGCGCATCCACTGCCTGCACCGGAGCCTGCA
>JAUTWX010000078.1 GCA_030838385.1 Acidobacteriaceae bacterium | reverse complement strand
CAGCAGGCCGTCACCAAGCTGTTGCAGTAGACCTGGTCGTCCCTTCGGTGGGCGCGTAGCGTCGCAGTTACGCGCCCATCGAGGGGATCTCCATCCATCTCCATCACCCCACTTTCGCGGGTGGTTTGTTGGGCAAAGCCACCCGCGTTTTTTTGCACTACTTCTTTGGGAGCACAGCATGGGAACCATCGGCCTCAGTTTCGGTTCGCCCACCAGTGGCCAGGGCATCAATGTCGCGAGCACCGTAACTCAGATGGTGGCGCAGCTGCAAGGCACCGAAAAGCCCTACAAGGACCAGCTGACCTCCCTGCAATCGCAGGACACCGTCATCTCCAATCTCGGCAGCCTGCTCTCCACGCTCTCCAGCGACATCACCGCGCTCACCGATCCGGTCGGCGTTCTCTCCGGCAAGCTGGGCTCCAGCTCGGACACCAACACCCTCACGCTCCTCTCCGCCACCACCACCGCGACCGCCGGTAGCCACACCGTCAGCGTGCAGCAGCTTGCGCAGACCTCGACCGAAGCCTCCAGTGCTGTCGCCACGAACGACACGCTCAGCGGCTCCTTTACCTTCCACATCGGCAGCGGAAGCTCTCAGACCGTCTCGGTGGATCCCGCGAACGCCACCATTGCCGGCCTCGCCGCCACCATCAACCAGGCCGGCCTCGGTGTCACCGCCAGCGTCGTCACTGACAGCAGCGGCTCGCGGCTTTCCCTCATCAGCCAGACCAGCGGCGCCGCCGGCCAGATCAACATCGACAGCAGCTCGGTCAGCAACACCACGACCGGAAACACAGTGTCACTCATCCCAGGACAGCCCGGCCAGGACGCTATGTTCACCGTCGACGGCATCCAGACCACGAACGCCAGCAACACCATCACCGGCGCCATCACCGGCGTCACCATGCAGCTCCTCGGAAAATCCGCCAACCCCGTCCAGGTCCAGATCGACAACGACACGTCGTCGGTCACCAGCGCGCTCTCCACCATGGTCAAGGATTACAACGCCGTCGTCTCCGCGCTCTCCGCGCAGGAGGGCAAGGACGCAAGCGGCAAAGCGGAGCCGCTCTACGGCTCGCCGCTTATCTCGCAGTTGCAGCAGATGCTCTCGAGCGCCCTCAACACTCCCTCCGCCACTTCGCTCACCTCAATGACGCAGGTAGGCCTCTCTCTCAACAGCAACGGCACGCTCTCGCTCAATACCGATCAGCTCACCAGCGCACTCAACGACAACTACTCCGGCGTGCAGGCACTCTTTCAAAACAGCAATAGCTTCGGCCTGAACCTTGAGCAGGTGGTCAACAACGCGGGCACCGGCTCAACCAAGAGCATCCTGACCCAGGCGCAGAATGCCAACAGCACAGCGGAAACCAACCTCAACAGCACCATCAGCACCATGGACGCCCGCATCGCCACCCAGCAGACCAACCTCACCGCCGCATTGAACGCGGCCAACCAGACGCTGCAGGAGATTCCCATGCAGCTCAACATGGTCAACGAAATCTACTCCGCTATCACCGGTTACAACCAGAACCCGAACCACTAAGGATTCGCGATGCGACATTACCATCAAGCAGCGATCGAAAGCGCAAACGGCGTGCAACTGATCATCGCCCTCTACGACGGCCTGCAGCGTTTTCTCACCCAGGCCGCGATAGCCTGCGAGATGCATGACGAGCCCGCGCGCCGCGAGGCCGCACGCCGCGCCCTCAACATCGTCATCCACCTCCAGGCCAGCCTGCGCATGGATGTCGGCGGCGCCTCGGCCGAGCGGCTCAGCGACTTCTACACCGCCGTCTTCGCCGACGTGCTTCGCGCTTCCGCCGGCGCATCGCGTCAGCTCTTCCTGGATACGGCGCGGGAAGTGCGCAATGTGCGCGAGGCATGGCGCATCGCCGCAGACGACCCCGCAGCCCTCGCGATGATTCCGCTCGATCTGCAAACCCGCCAGGAGCTCTTCAATACCGCTCAACTCTCCGATACCGTCCAGCGCTCGAACGCCGTAGCCATCCGCTCGTCCACCAGCGACGACAACGCCGCCCCAGCCTGGATCGCGTGAGCAGATCGCCTGAGCCTGACCGCCTGATTCGTCTCCAATCGTGTCATCCTGAGCGCAGCGAAGGAGCTGCAGTCTGCCCGCGTAGACGCGACAGTGAAACGCGAGCGACCAACGGGAGCGAGTCCCGCAGCATGCGCCAAAGGCGCCTCCGCCTGGGACGGCAAGTCCCCGACCAAAGGAAGCGAACCCAGCAGAATGCGGCAAAAGGCGCGTGTACCTGGACGGTCAGTCCCCGGCGACTGCTAGCTCTTCTTCGAGCAACTGCTTTTCGTAGAGATTCGCGTAGAAGTGCCCCACCGAGAGCAGCTCCTCATGCGTACCCAGTTCGGCGATCCGGCCGTTCACCAGCACCGCAATCCGGTCCGCATGCCGCACGGTTGAGATGCGATGCGAGATAAAGATCGTCGTGCGGTCGCGCATCACCTCGCGCAATTGTCGAAGGATCGTCTCTTCCGTGTAGGTGTCCACGCTGGCCAGCGCATCGTCCAGCACCAGGATCGCAGGATCGCGCACCACTGCCCGCGCAATCGCGGTGCGCTGTTTCTGCCCGCCGGAGAGCGTGATGCCGCGCTCGCCCACCGCGGTATCCAGTCCGTGCGGGAACTCTTCGAACTCCCGCCGGATGTGCGCTGCCTCCGCAGCCGCCAGCACATCCTCCGTCGAAGCCTCCGGCGCACCGAAGGCGATGTTCTCCCGGATCGATTCGCTGAATAGGAAGGTCTCCTGCGGCACGAAGCCGATATTCGCTCGCAGCGTCTCCAGCGGATACTCCCGCACCGGCCGATCGTCAATCAGCACCGTGCCCGGTTCAGCATCATGCAATCGCGCAATCAGTCCTACCAGGGTCGACTTGCCCGAGCCCGTCGGTCCCACGATCGCCAGGCTTGTGCCTGCCGGTATCTCTAGATTGATATCGTGCAGCACCTCCACCGGCTTGCCCTCGGTGTCGGTGTAGGCGAAGTTCAGATGGCGAAACTCGATCTTGCCCTTCAGCCGCGTCTCGGGCCTTAGCGCCGCGTCCGCCGCCGTATCGTCGATCGCCGGCTTGTCCGTCATCAGCTCATCAATGCGGATCACCGATGCCGTGCCGCGCTGCACAAGGTTCACCACCCACCCCAGCGCGATGATCGGCCAGGTCAGCATCATCATGTAGGTGTTGAAGGCGACGAACTGACCCACCGAGATGCGGCCCGACAGCACCTCATGCCCGCCCACCAGCAATGTGATCGCGAGCGACAATCCCAGAATGAACTCGAGCGTCGGCCATAGCATGCCCATCAACTGCACCAGCCGCAGCCCGCGCCGCACATTCTCCCGGTTCGCCGTCTCGAAGGAGGCAATCTGCGCCTCCTCCTGCGCAAACGCCCGCACCAGTCGCGCGCCGGAGAAGTTCTCCTGCGCCTGCGCCGAAATCTCGGAGAACATCGCCTGGATGCGCTCGAACCGCTCTTGAATTTTGCGCCCCAGCGTCTGCACCAGAATGCTGGCCAGCGGCAGCGGTACCAGCGCAACCAGCGTCAAAAACGGACTGATGCGCAGCAGAAAGAAGACCGCGCCAATCGAAAACAGCACGGTGTTGGCGCTGTACATGATCGCCGGGCCCAGCAGTTGCCGCACCGCGTTCAGGTCGTTCGTCATCCGCGCCATGATGTCGCCGGTGCGGTGCTCGGCGTAGTAGCCGGCTGACTGCTTCTCCAGTTGCTGGAAGAGATCGTTGCGCAGGTCGAACTCGATATCCCGCGAGATCCCGATGATGATCCACCGCGTCAGGAAGAGAAAGACGCCCTTGGCCAGCGACACCGCCACCAGCAGAGCCGCATAGCGGAAAATCTTCTGCTGCGTCACGCCATGGTTCAGGTCGTCGATGGCGACGCGCAGCACCTGGGGAAACAGGATCCAGATGGCGTTCGACAGCACCACCGACACCCCGCCCCAGAAGAAGGCGCGTCGGTAGCGCTTCAGGTAGGGAACCAGCGGCTTCAGATCGCCCAGCATGTGTGACTCCGTATCCGTCCCGTCATTCGCGCCCCTGCTCTCTCTGCTCGCGCTCCTTCTGTTCCCGTTCGTTCTGTTCCCGCTCTACGTACTGCGCCACCCCACTGCCGAACGACCAGTCAGCCGTGTCGTTCTCATGGAGCACAATGAGCAGATCCTCCGCCCGCACCAGCCCGGTCGCACTCATCCGCTGAGCAATCTCGCGATAGAGCGCCTGCTTCTTCTCCGGCGGGCGTCCGCGCCGCAGCGTGATCTCCACAAAAACCGGGTGTCCGCTCCGCGCCACGCCCAGATACCCAGGATCGGCAATCAGGTCCCCGGCCGCATGCTCGCGAATGGCCACAAAGCGGTCATTCTCCGGAATCTGGATAGCCGCACGCAGCGCCTCATACAGTACGTTGGCCAGTTGGCGCTTCTGCTCGCCGGTGCGTCCGGCTTCAAGCGAGAGGGTGACGAGGGGCAAACTTCCTCCAAATGGTGTCGATCAGCTGGGCCATGCGCAAAGAATGCTCTTGCGTCATAGCCGCATTTTCAGCATAACTCTCTGAGACCAACGGAGTTCCTGCATCGGGGAGCGGACCGCGACTTGAAAAAGGGTAGAATGACATTTCGATTACAAAACGCTGGGAGTTTGGCCTCACCTTGGTGCCTGCGGCTCGAATCTCGCCGCCTGCGCTCTTACGCCGCTTATGTCTGATTCGATTCAGGACCGAGTTCTCAAGATCATTGCCAACACCCGGCGCATCCCACTGGACTCGGTGCGCCCCGACAGCACCTTTGAGGAGTTGGGCATCGACTCGCTCGACCGCCTCAATATCCTCTTCGACCTGGAGAGTGAGTTCGACATCGAAATTGATGATGAAGAGGCCAAGAAGGTTCAGAACATTCCGGAGATGATCGCCGGCATCACTCACCTGGTCGAGGCCAAAGCCAAGGCCTCCCCGGAAAGCTGACGTGCCGCGCGTCGTCATCACCGGCATCGGTGTCATCAGCGCAATAGGGCTCACTAGGGACGCCTTCTGGCGCTCGCTCGTCGCCGGCACCTGTGGCATCCACAACGTAAATTCCAGCGATTTCGAGCATCTTCGCTTCAAACACGCCGCCGACGTCGAAGGCTTCGTCCCCGAAGATCACCTGCCCCCCAAGGACATCAGCCTGATGGACCG
>JAUTWX010000069.1 GCA_030838385.1 Acidobacteriaceae bacterium | reverse complement strand
ACAGCGACTTCGCCGCCACGCTCATCGGCGACGCCAGGGTGGTCAACCGCACTCGCCGGCTAATCCGTCCATTCGCGACACGCCAGCCGAACACCACGCCAACCTCGCGGCTCAGGCCGATCAGGCTCGTACCATCGGCTGTCATAGTCATCTCGTGCAGTCGTGGCCCACTCTCGTCTACAACCTGCAAGCGCTGCAGCCCACCCGTACTCCGCGCGACCCTCCACATCGACACGCCATCGCTCCCCCGGCGATGCGCCGTATACAAAAACTCTCCCGCCGGATCCACTGCCATCACCACTCCACCAGCATTCCCGTCGCAGGCCGTCGCGACCTGTCCCAGTCTCTCAACAATCCTTCCTTCCTCCGCATCGTACCCATAGCAGGCAACCGAAGCGTCCAGTTCATTCGCCACAAATAACAACCGCCCATCGGGATGAAACGCTATCTGACGTGGACCGTCTCCTGCCTGTGCCGCATATCTTCCCGCGATACTCAGCCGCGCCGCGTCAAGCTTCAGCACGCTCAGCCGGTCGCTCCCCAGGTCCGCGCTTACCACTCTTCCCGCGCGATCAAACACGACCATCTGCGGATGAGCCGACCTCTGCTCGTCATGCGGCCCCGATCCTGTCTCCTTCAAAATCCCCGAGACCGCTCCCACGCTTCCATCGTTTCCAAGAGGCAGCACGTTGTACGCTCCACCGCCATGCACCGCCACAACCAACGCCCTCCCATCCGGAGAAACCGCCGCATGTCTCGGTGCGGTCGCCGACAACGACAACTTCTGCCTGTTCACCAACTTTAGGCTCCCATCTGCCGTATCGATGGCATACGCCTCCACCGTCCCCGACGGCAGGCCTTCATACTCATGAACCTCGTTCACCGCATACAGGAAGCGTTCGCTGACATCCAGCGCCAACGATGAAGGCGCAACACTCGCCACCACCCCCGCCGGTTTCCATCGACCGCCTCTCAAATCGAAGACAGCGATCCCCTCATCCTTAGCGCCCTCGCCACCAAATCCAACATAGGCAAATCGCGGCGCAACCCTTCTATCCGCCCGAGTCGCACGTGCAAGCAACGGCGCCCCGTAGCTCATCGCACCAAGAGACGATCCCGCCAGCTGAACAAACTCTCTTCGACTCCAACGCGAGCGATGTTTCATCTCACCCTCCACAGATCAAGTCATACACCTTTTTCACGGACGAATAGACATCGCGTGGTGAAAGATATTATTCGGATCGTACTGCTTCTTCACTCTCTTCAACACCGGCACCAATCCCGCCTCGCCATAGTACAGTTCCGGCCAGAACGGATACGCCAACATATCCTTATCCGGATAGTTGATGTAACAACCCTCATACCGATCGTTCCAATAAGGGGTCTCTTTATACTTCGGGTCAGCGTCCGGCCCGGAGTACAGTTCGCTGAAAAACTCCTTGCTGTATTGCAAATGCGCCGCATCTTCCTCAGTCGTATTCCAGTAATTCAGGAACTGCAGCTTCATCACTGACGCGCGCTGTGGATTTGAAGTCGTATCTATCAGGCTTTTCTTATTCGCTGCGCCGCCAAACGAATCCACCAATACCATCGTCCGGCTCAGGTCCACTCCCGGTATCGTCCGCGTCAGGTGCTTGTAGAAACACGCAGCCTCGGCCGAAGTAAAGTTCCGCTTCATATAGCTCGACTTGTACTTCGCTCTCTGCTCCCCGCCTGCGCCTCCACCGCCTCCACCTCTCACGTTCGCGTCGAGCCACAGATGTTTACTCATCATCTGCTTGCCCCAGCAATTCTCCGGCGCGGCATGATGCATCGCCTTCTCGCCTCCCGTCACAGCCGCTGTTGCCGGCGTCGTCTGTACCGGTCCGCAGGGCTCGAAGAGCGCAAGGAATTCGTTCAGCACCTTCAGGTCTCGGCACGTCCCATCGGGATTGCAGAACTGAATCGAAATGCCAAGGTGACCCGAAGTTCGATGTGTGAGGCCAAAGATGGCAAACATCCCCCACGTGTCCGGGTCTTTTCCGCGAGTCTCCCAATAGTTCCCATACGTCTTCAAAATCGTCTCAAACTTCTCTTCCGTCATATCGGCCCACGAGAAGCTGATATTCGCCGTGATCACCTCCTGCGGGACCTTCGGCAGCTCTTCAAAGAAGTAGTTCGTGATGATGCCGAAGCTGCCTCCGCCCGCTCCCCGGCAGGCGCGAAACAGCTCCGGCTCATGCTTTTCGTCCACTCTGCGCGCAATCACCTTGCCCTGCCCATCAACCGTCAAAATATCCACTGCCGTCACCCAGTCCGACGTCAAACCATGCAGCCTCGAGAGCAGCCCATACCCTCCCCCGCTGATATGCCCGCCTGCCGCAACCGAGCCGCACGTCCCTCCCGGCAGCGTCACGTTGTAGCGCTTGAACAAATCGGTGTAGACGTCTCCCAGCGACGCTCCCGCCGCAATCCGGTACTTCGGCGCCCCTGCCAGCGGAGTCGTATCTCCCATCATGCTCACATCCAGCACAACTCCGCCTGGATTGCTGTACACAAAATCCTCATAGCAGTGTCCGCCGCTGCGCACCGTGGGCCGCAAGCCCTCGCTCACTGCCCGCTGCAGGGCCACCGCCACATCTTCTGCGTTATCGCAGAGTTCGATACGACTCGCCGCATCGGCGTCTGACGCCGGAAAGCGCGCATTTCTTCCCTTCACCAGTGTGCTGTACCGCGGGTCATTCCGGCTGATTGTTTCAATCGACATGTTGCTCCTTATCGCAATCTCAGAGCTAGGAAAGATGGAAATGAATGGAGTGCCCTGTCTCTAAAGTTATTGACACAATCTGTCATCCCGACCGGAGCGCAGCGGAGTGGAGGGATCTGCTGTTTGTGTGGGTCTC
>JAUTWX010000068.1 GCA_030838385.1 Acidobacteriaceae bacterium | reverse complement strand
ACACCCGACGAACACATACTGTCACTTTCCGGAACGGTATGGCAATGCGGCGCGGTTGGGCGCGCACAGCTATGTTGCGCTGGTTCCGCCTCTTAACTTCAGTTTGCTCCCCCTGCCTTGTGTTGGCCGGTCGATTGCAGTACCGACCAACGCATGAGTGCCGCGGTTGGCCGAATGGAAAAAGACTCCAACAGCCTCGAGAGCCATGGCATCTACTCCAATTTTTTTCGCGTTGGATATGGAGCGGCGGAGTTCCTTCTCGACTTCGGGCGACAGTTCGAAGGAATGGAAGAGAGCTTCTATCAGCGCATCATCATGAGCCCGGCACATGCGCGGATCCTGACACATCTGCTGCAGAAGTCGCTCAGTGATTACGAGCAGAAGTTCGGGGCGCTTCCCGAGGAGTGGGGCAGTTGAGCATTCAGTCCGTAGCTTATATCGATGATAGGCAACTCACATCGCGCCCAGCGTTGTTAGCCGCCCTCGATGTACTGGATCGTGTGCTTGACCAGGCGGTCCATGCGGCTTCGGGAGCGTATGGATGGGAGCCGGGCAACACGCAATTTCGCGGGCTTTATTTGTCGCAAGCTGATGTGGAACGGATGCTGGCGCGATCGCCAGGAACACCGCCGCTCGGATGGCCTGCAAAGGAACTGTTGCGCGTCATGGAAGCCGATAGCGAGTGGAGCGCCATTGCGGAACGACATTCTCTGTCGCCATTTGAGCTCGCCTGCCTGCTTATAGCAGTGGCCCCTGAATTGGATCTGAGATATGAGCGCGTGTACGCGTATTTGCAGGACGATGTGTCGCGCCGGCGGCCGACTGTCGATTTGCTGTTGAACCTGCTTTGTGCGACAGCCGAGGACAAGTTGGAGCGGCGCAGATATTTCAGTGCCGATGCTCCGCTGATACGCGGGCGCCTGCTGCACCTGTATCCAGAGACGGGTTACACGCATGCTCCACTGCTGGCGCACGCAGTGAAGGTCGATGAGCAGATTGTGCGCGAGATGTTGGGCAGCTGCGACCTGGATCCTCGACTACGCCGAAGCTGCGAATGCGTTTTACATGGAATCGATCTTTCGTCGTTGCCACTGGCGGAGGGTACTGCTGAAGAGCTTCGGCGATTCGCGTTCGATGCGCGAACACGGCACACTCCGCTGCGCCTCGCGTTTACCGGCGCGCGTATGCCGTTGAAGCAGAGGACAGCTGGGGCACTAGCGGGGGCGCTCGATCGCAAGCTGCTGACGGCCAGCCTGGCGCAACTGCAAGAGGCTGGCGACGATGTGGAGACGCGGATACATGTGCTCTTGCGCGAGGCGCAGGCACTGCGTGCCGTGTTGTTCCTTGAAATCTACGAAGGCGACGATGTCCACACACAGGCGCTCGTAAAAGTACTGGGCAAGTCGGAGACACACATCGTGATCAGTTGTGTCACTGTCCCGTCGGCCCTCGACGCACTTCCCTTCCTCGCCGTGGAGTTCGCACCCGCGGCGTTCGACATCCGGCGTAAACAATGGCAGACGAGCACGTCTGCGACCGGCGTTGAGCTGCAGCCTCAGGAGTTGGACTCGTTGGCGGAGCGGTTCCGGCTTCACCCCGATCAGATAGAGGCGGCGTCCTGGTCGGCAGAGGTGCAGGCGCGGTGGCGGAATGCACGGCCAGCGGCAAAGAATTTTTCCAGCGCGGCAAGAGCCCAATCGGGGCGGCAAATTATGACCCTGGCACAGAAGATCACACCGCGGTACGCGTGGCGAGACATTGTGTTGCCAGCGTCCACCACCGATCAGTTGCGCTCCATCTGCGCGCGCGTCGTCCATCGGCATCGCGTGCTGGACGAATGGGGATTCGATCGAAAGCTCTCAATGGGTAAAGGCGTGACGGTGCTTTTCGCAGGAGCTTCGGGCGTCGGCAAGACAATGGCGGCCGAGATCCTCGCCAACGAACTGGATCTGGATCTCTACAAGATCGATCTGTCGGGCGTGGTGAGCAAGTACATTGGCGAGACGGAGAAGAATCTGGAGCGCATCTTCAACGCTGCGGCCAATGCGAACGCTATTCTCTTCTTCGATGAGGCAGATGCCTTATTCGGCAAACGGTCGGAGGTGAAGGACTCGCACGATCGCTACGCCAACATCGAGATCAGCTACCTGCTGCAGAAGATGGAGATGTATGAAGGCATCGCCATTCTGGCCACGAACCTGCGGCAGAATCTCGACGATGCCTTCATGCGGCGGCTGGCATACACGATTCACTTTCCGTTTCCTGAGGAGCAGGAACGGCTGCGCATCTGGCAACAAGTGTGGCCGGCGAGCGCGCCGCTGGCCACCGATCTGGATTTTCAATTTCTTGCATCGCGGTTCAAGATTACGGGCGGCAACATCCGCAACATCGCTCTAGCCGCGGCTTACCTGGCAGCGGAGATGGGTGAAGTTATCTCGATGGGCCACTTGGTGCTGGCCGTGGACCGCGAGTACCAGAAGATGGGCAAGCCTTTGGGCACGAAGCAGTTTCTTCCTCACGTAGCGCGAATGCCGGCCAGAGCGGAGGCGCAGTCGTGAGCCGCGAGCACGTCGCCGAGAAACTGAAGCAGTCAACCGCGACTGACAGACAGACGGCTGCGCGTCCGCCGGCTCATCCGCTGCGCGGTGCGGGAAATGCGGCGATGACAAGGTTGCTGTCAGGGCGTGCCGAAGGAGATCAGGCTCAAGGTCGCGAGCTTGACTCCGCAATTCGAACGCCGCTGGAAGCTGCATTCGGCACGGGTTTTACGGGAGTACGCGTACAGGCAGATTCGCAGCAGGCGCGTGCAACGGGCGCGACTGCTATGACCGTAAGCGAGACGATCCACATGGCCGCGGACGCGCCGGCACTCGAGTCGCGCCAGGGACAGGCTCTGCTGGCGCACGAGTTGTCGCATGTAGTGCATCAGCGCAAGGCGGGTGCCGAGCGCGCGGGGTTGATGGACTCCGGCTCCGATGCATTTGAATCCGATGCTGGACGAGCCTCGGCGGCCGTCTCCGCGGGAATAACGCCGCAACTTTCGGCGACAGGCGCTCCTCCGGCGATACAGCGCCAGAGCGCCACAGCAAGTCCAGTGGAACCGGACAAATCACAGAAGACGACACTCTATACCACGCTCGCGGATTACCTCGACCGGGAATGGGACGCGCAATCCAAACGCAAGCGCCCGTTTGTGGTGAATGCCGCAGTGCGTAAAAATCTCGGGCTCGTGTGGGCGAAGACGCCGCTGCCACCGAACTTCCTGCTTACCAACCAGGACAAGGGATATGAGACTCCGACGGAGTTCCTGGAGCAGATCAAGGGATCACTGCCTTCCAGTGTTGATGCGATGGCCATCGGCATTTTGAAGCGGTCTCCCGACACGACAAAGCAGCCGGACAAAATCGAAGGACCAAAGCCCGATAAGACGGATGACGCCGCGATCGCCGCGGCCAAGGAAGCACTGCAAGAATTTCTGAACACGAAAAAAGGACAGGAGCTGGCGCAGCATGCCAAGCGATTTGTATTGAGCAAGGATGGCATTCCCTTTGACTTCATCGTTGTGGAAGGCATTGCAACGGCCGTGATCGCGAACGACGCGGAGATTCCAGGATTGCCTGAAATCCCGCTGCCCGGCGGTATCAGCATCAAGGTGGAATTGAAGCGCAAGGCCAAGCTGGACGAGTTGCCGCAGGAATTGCAAGGCCTGTTTGTGAACACAGATCCAAACCGGAAATCTCCTGAGGGCTTCAAGGCCGGTCTGAACGTGGAGGTGAAGGCCGACGCAGATGACGTGATCCTCGCACTGGGCACGTTCTTCAGCGCGGTGGGCCGGGGCATTGCGGCGGGCGCGATTGCAGTAGGCACGGTGATCGGCAAGGCCGCAAAGAGCGCGTTGCCATTCCTTGCGCCGATTCTCGGTGGCGCAGCCCTGGGCGCGCTGATCGGTGGATTGGCGGGCGGCTGGATCGGTGCGGGCATTGGCGCGGCCATTGGTGCAGGAGTGGGGCTGATTGCTTCCCTCGCAAAGAGGCTCTTCTCATGAGCGCGCCGGTCAAGACCGTACAAAACGGGCCAGGGAGCGCTGGAGCGGCACCGCCGACACACACTCAGCCGCATGGACCTGCGCAGGATGTTATGCGGGGGCTACATCGAGCGGCAGGCAACGGCGCGGTGGGAGCACTGCTGACAGCTGCAGGCGGTCAGGCACTTGGGGACCGCGCAGATGAGACGAGGCTGCTGCGAGCGGCAGTGATGCCGGCCGACGGTCTGCACGAGCGTGAGGCTCGGGATGCAGCGGATCGAGCGGTGCGCGGCGGTCGTCCGTCGCCCGCGTCGATGAGGATATCGCCGGTGACAGAGGCGGCCACTCCGCTGTTGCCGAGGCCCGCAGGCGGCGCGCCGATGCCGGATTTGCTGCGGCAAGAAATGCAAGAAAAGTTCCGCAGCGACTTCAGCAACGTGAGACTACATCGAGGCGAAGCGGCGAGACAGTTGACCGACCAGGTGGACGCGCTGACCTGTACGGTGAATGAGCACATTTTTCTGAATGAGAGCGGATTGCTCGACCGACCGGGGCCGGGAAGACTGCTGATGGCGCACGAACTCGCTCATGTGCTGCAACAGCGCGAAAGTTCCCCGGGCAGGATTCAGCGCGAACCGAAGCCGAATGCGAAGCAAGCGACACCCGCAGACCAGAGGGACCTCATCCTCGAATCGGTCACATTCCTCAACAGCATGGCGGACTTCTATCGACAGAAGGCGACCATGGCGGGGCTGGGCGGCAAGCCGGCACCGTTCGATGCGACGGCGCAGCTAAAGCGCTGGAAGAGCACGGTGACGACGGATCTGCTGATCATTCAAAAGCAGCTGGGTGGGGATGCTGCACTGACGAAAGATCTTCAGGCTGCTTACCAGGCGACAGTGAATGCGCTGGTTGCAGCGGAGGCGGCGGCCTCGTCACTGCCGACGCACGAGTTATTTGAGAAGCACCTCGAGGACATTCTGCAATGGGCGCTGCCCAAGTCCACACGCGAGGCTTCGGCGAACACGCTGAGCGATGCGATTCCGGCAGCCGAGCGGGCGAAGATCCAAGTGATCAGCACGGCGCCTGTAAAGAGCGAGGATCTGGACCTCGAAGATATCTTCTCGACCAAGGGGGCGACATCGGTACCGTTGCCGGAAGGCGCAGGAGTGCGCTTCTCGGCGGGTGTACCGGAGAAACTGCAGCGCGGCTTGAAGAATGTGGCGGGTAAGCTCGCGACGCAGATCTCGGTTGGAACCGGAGCGAAGAAAGTGAACGTGCTCAAGCTGAACTCCACGATCAGCATTGTGCTCGACCTCGAGAAATATGGAGGCGACTACGGGCTATACCGCTTCACGTTGTATGAGCACACGGCCAAGAAAAAGAAGGCTAAGGAATTGCTGATCGAGCGGCTGGGAGCTGTAGGCGTGGAAGGCAAGACTGCTGCCCAGACAGACACAGCGCAGAGAAGGTTTGACCGGCACCACTTTGTCTTCCGCGGAACCTGGAAACCAGAAGAGCGTGCACCGGTGCTGCAGGCAGTGGAGACGCTGGCCGATTCCCTGCTGACGCTGGTGGATGGCGCGGCGTTTATCCGCGAAAGTGCAAGCCAAACCAAACCCGACGCGGCCGGCGAGTACCGCATGGAGCGCCACACCATCGTGTTGTTTAATTCGGCCTTCGCGAAGTCCGTGGTGCGTTTTGGCGAGACCGGACCTGGCTTGCTGGGGCCAGCGGCTTACGACGTGGCTCACGAGATTGGGCACGCGATTGACACCCGGCGTGTGCGTGCAGCCCAGGGAAGAGCGACAGCCGCGAGACAGACGTTGAGGAGCCGCTTCGGACAATTTGAGGACAAGCGAGGCAACTTTGACACCGGTCCTCAGCCGAGGGACGTGATCAACGAATTCAACCGGCTGATGAGCGCGACGACAGCGGCTGAGAGCGCTACGGACAGGGTGGTAACGGAATCCGGCATGCGCTTCCAGCCAGTCGCAGGCTCCGACACTTCATCGCTGAAGGACGATCCGAGAGCGGTGGTTCCGTTCAAGCAGGCGGGCGCAGGCAAACGCGTGAGCCCGTACGCCGAAGACAGCTGGGAAGAATATTTCGCCGAATCATTTGCGCTGTATTCGACTGAACCGGCGACACTGGCGCGACTAAGGCCAGCGCTGTTCAAGCACTTCACCACGACATTTCCAAAGAGGGAGGCTCAGGCGAACCCCTGAGGCCGGACCGAATGATCGACGTGTTCGACAATATGCTGCGCCACCTCTTTCTCGCCAACATCGACGAGATTACCAGCGAGTCACAGGTGCGTTTCCAGCCACCGGACGATACGTGGCGGACGTACGTGTCGAACCTGACAGTAAATGGACAACCGGCGAGCGCATTGAATGTGTACCTGGTGGACCTGCGCGAGAACCGCACGCTGCGCACACAGGAGCGGGTGCGCGACCTGGACCGCGGCCTGTATGGCGAGACGCCCGCGCCGCGATGGATGGATTGCCACTACGTGATCAGCGCATGGAGTCCAGCCACTGTCACGCCGACAATCGAGCCTTCGATCGATGAACACGCGCTTATTTACAAGTGCATTGCGGTGTTGATGCAGTCTGAACCGCTGATCGCAAGCCAGGTATACGCGCCCGACCCGCTGCCGCCCGGATTTCCGCCGATTCTTGCGGACGCAAAACTGTGGACGCACATGCTGCCGGTGGATGGCTTTCCGAAGATTGCGGAGTTCTGGGGCACGTTTGGCGCGACGCACCCATGGCGGCCGATGGCGTACTTCATCGTGGCGTTGCCGGTGTTGCTGCGCCGCACAATTGCAGGGCCGATGGTGACGACGCGAATCACCGAGTATCGCCAGCCGACCTCGGCAGATCCGGCGGAGATCTGCATCCAGATTGGCGGTATTACGACGGCGGCCGGTCAGCCTGTAGCGAACGCCTGGGTGCAGTTGGAAGACACTCTTACCACGCCGCTCCAGGTGACTACGACGGATGAGCAGGGCCACTTCACGTTCAGCGCGCTTCAGCAGGGACCATTCGTTCTGAGGGTGAGGGTCCAAGGCCACAACGAGACGACGAAGGCGATCACCGTTCCGTCGCCACGCGGTAACTACGATGTGCAACTTATCTAGGAGATAGGGTCTATGCCAGTCCTTGATGTACCCGGCGTTTACATCGACGAAGTCACCAGCCCAGGTGTCATCACTGGAGTTGGCACCAGCACCGCAGCTTTCATCGGCCCGGCGCTCAACGGACCCATCAACCTGCCGACGCGCATCAGCAGCTTCGACGACTTCCTGAAGACGTATGGGCAGCTGCAGTCGAACGGCTCATTCAATCCATTCATCCTGACTCCCAAGGTGTCGTACCTCGCATTCGGGGTGAAAGCATTCTACGACAATGGCGGCGCACAGGCCTACGTGGTCCGCGTGGGGACGGCAAAGGCGACGGCGTGGGATGTAAAGAATGCGAATGGCGAAGTGGCGTTTCGCCTCCAGGCCCAACAGCAGGGCCTCGCGGGCAACAACATCACCGTGCAGGTACAGACCGCGAATGCGACGACAGCTGCAGGAGTTGCGCTGGCAACGGCTATCTCCGCAGTGGCAAGTATTAACAGCTTGACAGTTACAGTTGCGGACGCCAGCCATTTCCGGATTGGTGACACGGTGACGCGTGACGTGACTCCGGAGATTTTCACCAATCGCGCAACCATCACCGGCATCCAGGCGAATGCCATCACGCTGAGCGCGCCGCTTGCGGGGCTGGTAGCGGGCGATAAGCTGCGGCTGGCGAGCATTGCGCCGGCGCAGATAAAAATGCGACTAGCCAGCAGCAGCGGAGTATTTCCAGGTTCCATCGTAGTGCTGAAGGGAGACGACGCAAACAACACTGGCACGACGGTGCAGGAAAATGTGCTGGTGCAGTTGCTGGATGGAGGCGGGTTCGCGACGGTCGCGACCGCGCCGGCGCGGACGAAGACGTACAACCTGGCAAGCGCGGTAGCGCCTCCGGTGCTGATCTCGCAGGAATTTCGGGTGATCGTGAATGTACCGGGCGAAGCCGCACAAGTCTTCGACAACCTGTCACTCAGTCCTGAGCATCCGGGCTATGTCTTCTCTGCGATCAACTCCGCCGATATGACGGTGCTGCCGCCTACAGTGCCTCCGGTTGCGGCGATTCCGCAGAACCTGATTCCGGCGGTGGTCGGAAATCTGGCCATCGTTGTGCCAGGTGTGGATGACAATCCGTCGAGCATTGGCGCGACCGAGTACGAGTCCGCGCTGAACGCGCTGAAAGATATCGAAGACGTGAACATGGTGCTGGCGCCGGATGCGGTGGCGAATGCCAGCGGACTGACGATCCAACAGGACATTGTGCTGCACTGCGTGACGAAGAAGGACCGATTCGCGATTCTAGATTCGCGGCTGGGCGCGGGAATCAGCGGCCCGGGCAGCATCGCCGAACAAAGATTGAACCTGCAGGCCGACAACGGCTACGCCGCTATTTATTATCCGTGGCTTTCTATCAAAGATCCGACGAGCACCGGACCGATTCCGCGCAACATGCTGGTGCCGCCCTCCGGGGCGATGGCGGGCATTTACGCGCGCACAGACAACGAGCGCGGCGTACACAAAGCGCCAGCGAATACGGATGTGCGCGGAGTGAATGGGCTGGAGCGCATCTTGAGCGATGCGCAGCAGGGACCGCTGAATCTCGCCGGCGTGGATGTGCTGCGCATCTTCCCGGGCACGGCGCAGGTGGTTGTGTGGGGTGCGCGCACCACCGTCGATCCAAACATCAATGACTGGCTGTATCTGAATGTGCGGCGTCTCATGATCTACATCGAGCAGTCGATCGAGTCGGGCATTCGCTGGGCGGTCTTCGAGCCGAACGGGCTGCCGCTATGGCAGCAGCTGAAGCGCACGCTAAACGACTTCTTGACACGCGTGTGGCAGAGCGGGGCTCTGTTTGGCGCGACTGCGGACAAGGCCTTCTATGTGCGCATTGACGAAGGGCTCAATCCTCCATCGACGCGCGCACTGGGCCAACTCCACATCGAGATCGGCGTAGCCCCGGTGCGGCCAGCCGAGTTCATCGTGGTGCGCATCGGCTTGTGGGATGGCGGCGCACAGATCTCAGAGAACTAAAGCCTGCTCGGGCCATAAGCCCGGCAATGACGAAGGAGTGGAGCAATGGCGCAGACAGGGCAGCGGGTTGATCCGTACGGCAGTTTTGATTTCTTGGTGGAGATCGATGGAATTGTACGCGCGTCGTTTCAGGAGGCGAGCGGACTCGACTCCTCAATCGATATCACCGAATACCGCGAGGGCGGCATGAATGAAACAATGCGCAAGCTGCCGGCGAAATCGAAGTACTCAAACATTACGCTGAAGTGGGGTTCGGCAGATGACCACGATCTGTATGACTGGCACCAGCAGTGGGTGAAGGGCGACCCTGCGGCGACACGCAGGCATGGCTCCATCGTACTGCTGGATCGCACCGGGCAAGAGAAGCTGCGCTGGAACTTTGTGAACGCGTGGCCCTCGAAGTGGACGGGACCCAGCTTCAACGCGAAGGGAAACGACGTCGCAATCGAGACGCTGGAACTCGCGCATGAAGGCGTGGAAAGGGCGTAGATCATGTTTCAGACCGAGTATGAATTCACACTGCCGCTGGGATATGTGGACAATGCGGGAAACCTACATCGTGAGGGCGTGATGCGCCTGGCCACGGCGGCCGACGAGATTCTGCCGCTCAAGGATCCGCGGGTGCAGGCAAATGAAGCCTATCTGATATTGATACTTTTGTCCCGGGTAGTGACCAAGCTGGGGACGCTGTCACAGATCAATCCCAAGATCATCGAGGGGCTCTACTCCGCCGATCTGGCCTATCTGCAGGAGTTCTATAACCGCATCAACCAGAGCGGACATGCGCAGGTGGAGGCGCTGTGCCCCAAGTGTTCGCACCAGTTTGCGGCGGAGATGAATAGTGTGGGGGGATTGTAGGCTACCCCCTCCGTGCTCTGTATGAGGAGGTAGCCTTTGTGGCTTATCACTTCCACTGGCCTCCCGATGCGGTGCTGAACCTGGAGCACGCGGAGCGTTTGCGCTGGGTGCAGGAAATCTCTTCCATTAACGATCGGATGAACGGCGGCCCGAATGGCGGCAATGCGACAGAGACGGATAGCGGCTTCAGGGCTCGGTAGCTCGCAGCGGTGGAGCGGCTGGGCGCGGTCGCTCGCGGTGCGCAAAGAGCAGTGTTGCGGCGTGCGCGGCAGACGCGAAGGTTCGCCGAAGAGGCTGCTTGACCTCGTTTTGCGCCGGCACGGAACCCTTGTGCGACAGATGCTGAGGCCAATGACGATGCGCCTAACAGTGCATCCTCACCTGTTGTTCGCGCCCAAAGTAAATCTGCGCGACGCGGAGAGAGTGACGGAACGCGCCACTGGGATGTTGCGCAGTGTGATGATGCTGAACCAGACAGTGCGGGGGCTACAGGTGCGGTATCTGCGGCCGGCTATGGCACGCGAACGCGTAGCAAATCGAGATGAGAAGCACGTCGACGCAGGGCGCCAACCACTCACTTCGAGAAGCTCAGTGGGGGTCAAAAGACGTGAGTCGATACGCATCGAGAAGCCCGTATCGCGCCCTATGGTAGTGTCCCGCCCCACGGGGCATTTTGGCGAGGCAGAGCAGAGCCGAGAAGCCGCGGCACGGCGCTCTGGCCGGGAATGGTGGAATGACCCTGGCAATTCGCAATCGGTGCGGCAGAGCATTGCTCCGCAATCTGTAAACGTGGAACAGATTACCGAGAACGTCTTGCGGCAGCTGGACCGCCGCGTGGATGCGTGGCGCGAACGCACGGGGAGGAAATAGCCATGCCACTGGCAAAGGCGAAGATCCTCGTAGAGGCCACAGGTGCGCAGTTCGAAGTGATGTTCAATCCCGAGGAATACACCATCAACAAGGACAACAACTTTGCGTCGCAGGCTGTGCCGGGATTGAGCGGTCCGATTTTGCAATTTGTACATGGCAACATGCGCACGCTGGAGATGGAGCTGTTTTTTGACACGTACGAGAAGAACACCGACGTGCGCGAACAGACCCAACTGATCACGAACCTGCTGAACATCAACGGCGACCTGCATGCGCCGCCAGTGGTGCAGATTTCATGGGCATCACTGCAGTTTCGCGGCGTGCTGGCGCGGGCAGGGCAGAAGTTTCTGTTGTTCCTCTCGGATGGGCGGCCGGCGCGGGCGCGGATCACGTGCTCCTTCAGCGAGTTCATCGATCCGACGCGCGAAGCAAAGGAAGTCAACCGACAGACGGCGAACTTTACCAAAGAGCACGTGGTGGTCGACGGCGAGACATTGAGCGGCATTGCAGCCAATCTCTACCAGGACTCCGCGATGTGGCGGCCGATAGCGATTGTGAATGAGATCGACAATCCGCGAGCGCTCACGACTGGACAGTCATTGATCATTCCGTCGCTGCCGTTCATCGATCCTGAGAGCGGGGAGATTCTGCAGTAATGGCCACCTATCCGCAGTACGCGCCGGATTTTCGCATTCAGATCAACGACCAGGACATGCCCGGACAAGTGCGCACCGCGGTTACGAGTTTGCGGTATGAGGATGGGCGCGACGCGGCAGACCGGGTGGAGATATCGATTGCGAATCCAAATTTGCAGCTTTTGAAAAACCATATTCGTGGGCTGGGATTCCATCCGTTTCCGAGCGGACTTTCCCTGGGGCCAGTGCGGGTGGGCGACGTAGCGCCGACCGGCACCTTTGACATCGATAACAGGCTCACACTTTTGGTGGGGTATGCACCGAGTCCACTGGAAAAGATGTTTGCGGGCGAGATCACCGGAGTCACAGTCAACTTTCCAAACGGCGGTATGCCGGCGATGACAGTGGTGGCACACGACTACTTGAACCGGCTGCAGCGCGGCAAGTACGCGCGCGGGTTTGGTTTTCTTCCGGATGCGTTGATCGCTGCCATACTCGGCGCGGAGAACCTGCTGCTGCCGGCGATCGATCCAACCATCATTGCCGGTTCGACAGCGATCGCCGCGGTGAACTTCGTCTTCGGCGGCTCGGGCCGCAAGCAGCGTGGACAGAGCGATTTCGAACTGCTGCAGGAGATTGCGGCGACCTATGACGCCGACTTCTGGGTGGACGGAAGCGTTCTGTATTTATCGCGGTTTCTTAAGGACTACACTCCGCGGATGACGTTTACGTGGGGACAGAATCTGCTCGAGTTCTCGCCCAAAGTGAGCACCATAGGGCAGGTTGCCGGTGTGGCCATGCGGTTTGTGCTCCGGGAGATTCCTCTCGACTTTCTGGTCGCGGTTGGGTACGACTTCGACCGTGAAAGCATTGTTATTTCCGTGGTGCCGGGCGCCGCGGCGGCGAGCACACGGTCGCTGCTGGGTTCGCTGCTCGAGATCATCGACCAGCCCATCGGGAGCCCTGCGGACATTACCAACAGCGCGCTGGTGATCGCTCATGAGTTACGAGAAAAACTGAACAACCGGTTGACGGGGACGGGGTCGTGCGTCGGCGATCCGCGGGTGCGTGCAGGTGCCATGATCCGCATCGCGGGCATCGGGCCGGACTTCAGCGGGGACTATCGCGTGGTGAGCGCGACGCACAGCATCGATGGCAGCGGGTACCGCACGAATTTCGAAGTGAGAAAGGAGATCATTCCGTGATCGAAGGCGTGCTCGAACAGATGGATTCGTCCATTGAAAGCATCAAGAGAAAGATATATGGCGTAGTGACAGGACGCGTAATCAACATGCTGGATCCGCTCGCACTGGGCAGGGTGCAGGTGCAAATTCCTTCGATCGATAGCGTGGACCTGAGCCCATGGGCGCGGGTGGCGACCATGATGGCCGGACCGCTACACGGAACCTACATGATTCCCAACATCGGCGAAGAAGTGCTGGTGGCCTTCGAGCAGGGCGACGTGAGTTTTCCTTACATCCTGGGCAGCCTGTGGAATGCGATGTCGCCACCGCCGCTGCCTTCGCCGGTGCCGCAGATTCGCATGATCAAGACACTGGTGGGCAACCAGATCATGATTACCGAGGCGCCGCCGAGTATCACGATTCAGGTGATGGTAACGGGGCAGACCATTCTGATTTCGCCGGTAGGCATTCAGATTCTGTCTGGCGCGAATGTGATCAACCTAGGGCCGCCGACCGGACCGCCGACGGTGCAGGTGCTATCCGGATCGAACGCTATCAACCTCACGCCCGATGGGGTGACCGTCGCTTCTGGCGGCAACCTGAACCTGACCGCAGCAGGCGTACTCAGCATTACCGGATCGCTGGTGAGCATCACCGGTGGACTCGTGACGATTAACTGAAGCAAGGAGCACTCGTATGCCATTTGCCGCGCGCGTCACTGACCCCACTGGTCACCCTGGCATGATCGCCGGACCCGGTGCGCCAACCGTACTCATAGGCGGCCTGCCGGCTGCGGTCATGGGCGACCAGCACGTATGCATGATGCCGCCGGTAGCCGGCCCGCATCCACCCACGTCGATTGTGCTGGGCTCAGCCACGGTGCTGATTGGCGGACGCCCGGCTGCGCGAATGGGCGACATATCGGGATGCGGAGCGCCCATCATTCTGGGTGCGCCCACAGTGTTGATTGGAGGTTGATGCGTATGGCGACGGTGCTTGATTCTGGCAAGGCTTTTCTTGGCAGAGGTCTCTCATTTCCGCCTGCGGTGGATACGAGCGGGCAGGTAGCGATGGTGGCGTATGAGCAGGACATTCGTCAGTCGCTGCAGATCATACTCGCGACTAATCATGGCGAGCGCGTGATGCGGCCGGAGTTCGGCGCCGGACTACGCGATTTCGTGTTTGAGCCGGCTGATCTCTCGACCATGCACCGACTGCAGCAACGTGTGCAGGAGGCGCTGATCGACTGGGAACCGCGCATTCGCGTGAACAGCGTGGACGTGTCGCTCGATGCGAGCACGCGCAGCACCCTTTCGATCTCGATCACGTATACGGTGCGTGCGACCAACAATATTGCGAACCTCGTGTATCCCTTTTACCTGCTGGAGAGCCCCAAGCAATGAAGATCGAAGCTACTCCCGTTCTCGACGCGCGCGTCGCGGCAGACATCTTCGCCGAGTTACTGCATCTGCAGCCGGCATGGGTGCCGGAGCTTGGCCCCGCGAAGGGCGAGCCGGCATGGGCGCTGTTTCAGATTTTCGCGCGCTACATGCAGTCGTGCATTGATCGACTGAACCAGGCGCCGGAGAAAAATCTGCTCGCATTTCTGGACACGTTTGGAATTACGCTGATTCCGCCTCAGCCGGCACGAGCCCCGGTGGTCTTCTCACCCATGCCGAACGCCGCGGATGCCATCATTGCTGCTCGCACGCGCCTTTCAGCGAAGGTTGCGGGCCAGGCTGCGCCGCTGATTTTTGAGACGGTGCAGGACGGCGCGATTGCAGCTGCGAAGCTGACCGACGTGTGGACGCTCTGGCCCGCGCAGGATCGCTACCTCGATCACTCGGCGAACGCAGCGGGCAAGCGGGATTTTACGCTGTTTGATGGAATGTCGCTCGTGCCGCACGAAGTTTATTTATCGCACGAGACGGTGTTCGCCTTTGCGGGAAGTTCGCGGGTGGATATCGAGTTCGAATTCACGACGCCGGGAAATCAGCCGCTCGCGACCAAGTGGTTCTTCTGGGATGGACAAGGGTGGCGTCCGTTCCGCGACATCGATCCAAAGGATGCCACCTCTGGCAATGATGGCACGGGTGGCATGACGCGCAGCGGCATCCTGTCCTTGCGGGCTGGATGCGGAGCTTCGCAGCCTACTTCTGTCAACGGAGTTAAGGCGCACTGGGTTCGCGGCACAATCGCGCACCCGCTGCCGCCGGATGCGAGCCGGGTTCTGCCTCTGGTACAGCGTATTCGCGTTCGTTCTGTGATCGGTTCGACAGACATGAGCCCGTTCCCACCGGATGCGGCGTTCGCGGATGCGAACAAGCTGGATGTGTCGAAAGTGTTCTATCCCTTTGATCAACAGCCGCGCACGGGATCGACCCTCTACATCAGTTCAGCGGCGGCGCTCAGCAAGCCGGGAGCGCAGGTGAGATTCTCTGCAGTCGAGGTGACGACTGCGATTCAAGCGAATGTCGTGTCCACCTCGACGAGCAGCAATCCAACCCTGGTTTTCGAATATTGGAATGGCTCGGCGTGGAAGGATTTCGGCAGTTCGAGCGATGATGTGCTCGCATTGATTAATGGCGGCAGCCTTGAATTCACTGTGCCGCAGGACATCGCTTCGATCAAGATCAACGGGCAAGATGCGGCGTGGGTACGAATCCGCATTCAGAGCGGCAACTTCATCAACGTGAATGCAGTCACGTTAGATAAGGCAACCCTCAACATTTTGACCGTACTCGCTCCGGCGCTCGAAAAGCTGGAATTGATCTACAGCTATCAATCGCCCTGGATGTATCCCGATCAGTGCTTGACGTATGGCGATTTTCAATGGGCGGTGCACAGTCGCGACGTGCGCTGGCCGGGCAATCCGTTCGCATTGTTTGCGCCCGTTGCCGACACGCTGCCAACGCTCTATATGGGCTTCGACCGGCCACTGCCGAACGACTACGTGAGTCTGTATTTAAATATCGAAGAGGCACCGGAACCAGGGCCGAAGCTGGTATGGGAGGCATGGGACAGTACTGCGTGGGTGGAAGTCAGTGTGCAGGATGAGACGGGCCAGCTAAGCCGGCCGGGCATGGTCTCGTTTATTCCTCCGCGCCTGCCGCAGCGTTTCGCCGCTTCAATTACGGCGGCGAGTGGAACGCAGGTCACCACGCCGGGGCCTCTCGACGCCGCGTTGTTCAAGCCGGGAGATACGGTGCTTATCGCACAAACGCCCAATGTCGAACTGCGCGGCGTGGACAGCGTTGCTGGAACCACAGTCGAGCTGGGCGCGGCGCTGACAAATACATACAGTGGAGGCACGGTTACGATTGCGGCGCTGCCACGGTTTGGCACATCGCGCGATTGGGTGCGTGCACGTCTGAAGGAGGACGGCGCTCCAGCGAAGTCGCTGATGCATGGAATTTATCTGAACGCCCTGTGGGCGCACCAAGTAGAGACAGTGAGCGGCGAGATTCTCGGCGGAGGACTCGGCATTCCCAATCAGTCCACTTTCTTCAACAAGGTGCCGGTGCTCCCCGGCGAACAGATCGAGATTCGCGAACTGGATGGATTGCGCGCGAATGTGGAGTACCCGATCCTGCTGGATGAGTTGACCGCTCTAGGCTTCACGTCAGAGGAGATCGGTATTTCAACCGACCCGCGCAGCGCGAGGATCACGGAAGTGTGGGTCGTATGGGAAGAGCGCCCGCATTTTTATTTTTCGGGACCGGACGATCGGCATTACGTTATTGAGCGCACCAGCGGCCGCGTGTTTTTTGGCGACGGAGTGCATGGCAAGCTGCCCCCGGTCGGCAATGGCAACATTCGCGCGCGGGTATACCGGGCGGGTGGCGGGCTGGTAGGCAACGTCTCGGTGGGTCAGATCAACCAGGTCATGAGCGGGGTGTTGGCCAGCGGAGTGACCAATCCGCGCGCGGGCGAGGGCGGCGCGGACGGCGAAACGCCGCAGACGATTCTGATACGTGGACCCAATGTGTTCCGGCACATGGAGCGCAGCCTTTCGTCGCTGGATTACGAGACGCTGGCGCGCGAGGCTTCGCCTGCAGTGGCCGCGGTGCGGGTACTGCCCGCGACGGCGGCGAATGGCCGGCCGGCCGCTGGCGACGTCACTGTGATTATCGTGCCGCAGAGCCAGGACGCACAGCCACAGCCATCGTTTGACCTGCGGCAAGAGGTGCATGACTTTCTTGCGTTGCGAGCGCCTGCGACTGTGTCGCCGGACAACATTGCCGTGATTGGGCCCGATTATCTGCCAGTGGGCGTCTCCGCGTTCCTGGTACCGAAGGACCGGAGTTCGGCAGGCACCATCGAAACCGAAGTATTGACAGCACTGGCGCGATTTCTGCATCCGCTGACTGGCGGTCCTGATGGTCAAGGATGGGACTTCGGCCGCGGAGTCTACATCTCCGATATCGCAGCGATTCTGGAGGCGATTCCCGGCGTTGACCATGCGGAGTTGCTGGAGTTGCGCCTGAACGATACTCCTGTGGGTGATTCGGTGAATGTGCCGTCGAACCGCATGATCGTGGCCGGTCCGCTGTTGATCGAGGTACGAGGAGCCTGATGCCGATACCCCTGCCCAATCTCGACGACCGCCGCTGGGCCGATCTTGTGGAGGATGGTCGCGCGCAGATTCCGCGCTACGCACCGCAATGGACTGACCAAAACATTCACGATCCCGGCATCACGCTGATCGAGTTGTTTGCGTGGCTCGCGGAGATGACAGACTACCGGCTCAATCGCATTCCGCCGCGACACAAACGGAAGTTTCTTGAGTTGCTGGGCTTCGACACCCAGGTGCCGATCGCTGCCCGAGCGACCTTGAGCTTTGCGCCGTCTGCTGTAACGGCACCCTTCGTGCTGCCGGCGGGCTGCGAGTTTGAAGGCACGAACCTGGATCTGCAGGTGCTTCCGTTCCGCACGCTCGCGGACATCACTGTGTCCCCAACAACTCTGGTTGCGGTGCAGGTGGACGCGGGCAGCGGAGTGCTTGCGGATCGTACGCATGACTTCATGGATGGGTTTTCCATGCAGCTGTTGGGTTCTGATCCCCATCCGAATGCAGCGTTCCTTTTGGGATTTGACACGCTCACAGCATCAATACCGCTTTCCCTTGGACTGCGCTTCGCCGGGCCGGGAAACGATGCCCCAGAACGGCGGAGGATTTTAGCCGAGACAGGACAAGAAGCCGCTGCGTGCGTGCCCATCGGAACACGATTGAACTGCGCACCCGCGGCGCCTGCGCCGGCAGTTACGTTGCCTCCGCATCATTCCGTGCAGATTGTGTGGGAGGCGCTGACGACAGCCGGATGGGTGGCGGTAGCAGACGTAGAGGATGACACGCACTCACTCACGCTGGATGGTTTTGTGACGCTGGTGCCGCCAGCGACGGTGACTGCATCGGTGCTCGGGAGTGTGGCCGCGCCGCTTTTCTATCTGCGCTGCCGCTTGGTCGCGGGCCAGTTCGATGCAGTGCCTGTGCTCCTGGATGTGGCGATGAACGCGGTTGCAGCCGAGCAGGCGATTCCGGTAACGCAAACATTCGTTATCAAAGCAGGAGTGGTGGCCACAGGTGTTGCGCCAGCCCCAGGAGATACAGTTCAGCTGACGATGACGCTGGTTGATGCAGGCGTGGTGCAGTCGCTGGCGTTCGGTACTGGCGCTGGTGCGCGAGTGCGTGTGTGGGCCTACACCGCCGCGGGAGTGACCGCGGGCAGCCTGACACTCGACATGGAACTCGTTGGAAGTGCCAGTGTACTGCCCCACCAGCAGTTCGCACTGGCGCATGCCCCGCTCGATGTTTCGAGCTTGGAGATCTACACGCTCTCGGGAGCGAACTGCCAGCGGTGGAATGCGCGATGCGATTTCAACGCGTCAACACGCATCGATTTTGATTTTGCTGTGGATGCCGAAACTGGACTCGTGAGCTTCGGCAACGGAGAACGTGGGCAGACGCCCGCTGCTGGGGCGCTGATCCTCGCGCGTTATCGCACCAACGCGGCATCCATCGGCAACCTGCCTCCGCGGAGCATCACGAAGCTTCGCAAATCCGCGGTGAACGATGTGCTGCTCTCTGCACTCCCGCCAGCGACGCGAAGTCAACTGTCGGCGATAACGACGAACCGTGCGGCGGCGGTGAATGGCGCGGACGCAGAGACGCTCGATCATGCATTGGGGCGCGCAGTCGAGGTGCTGCATGCGCACGAGCGCCTGCTGACGCTGTGCGCAGACCAGCGATCGGTCACGCTCGATCAGATTCCGCACCCGAGTGTCCTCGAACTATTGCCGCCGACGAACGCGGTCAACCTGATCGACCTGGAGCGCATTGCGTTGTCGGTGCCAGGCACGCGCGTCGATCGTGCCCGTGCCTGGAGTTCGCTGCATCCGACGTATCCCTGTCTCGATGCGCCGGGCGTCGTCACGGTTGTGATTGTGCCCGAGGCGCCGGTGGCGCAACCATCTCCCAGTGCGGGGCTGATCGAACGCGTGTGGCGCTACTTGAACCGGAGACGCACGCTCTGCACGAATCTGCAGGTGATCGGCCCGCAGTATGTGCAGGTAACCGTCTCAGCTACGGTGAAAGCACGCACCGGCGCGAGTGCAGCGAAGGTGGCGGCGCGGGTAACCGAAACGTTGAATACATTTCTCAATCCGCTTTCGGGTGGACCCTCTTCGCTGGGTTGGCCATTTGGCCGCAGCATTTACAGGAGCGAGATCATGCAGCTCATCCAGGATATTCCGGGCGTGGATCACGTGTTGACGCTCTCTATGCAGGCGGATTCGGGGAGCGCCCAGTGTGGCGATATTCCGTTGTGCCCCACAGCGATGGTGCGTTCCGGTGCACACCAGATCGGAGTGTCGTGATGCAGGGAACTCCCAGGGATTTGCAGCAGCCGTTTGATCGCGTGACCTACCGCGAAGGCCAGTTGATGACGGGCCGCGATCTGCAGGATGATGCGGGCACTAACCAACGGCTGCGTCGTCTTCACACGCGCTACTTACACGACACGTGGGGCATCGCGCTTGGGTTCACTGTAAGTGCGCAAACCGGCGATGACTCGATCCACGTGGGTTCAGGCTTGGCGCTGGACACTGCTGGCCGCGAAATTCTGCTGGGAAAAGATCTGAGCCTGCCGGTGCCGAACACGACCTCGGCCACACGATTGATGCTGGTGGCTACCTATCAGGGGAATGAAGCGTATCGCAATCTGAAAGATCTGGGCACGATCTGCTTCGCGGGCGGGCTCGATCCTCGGCTGGAGCAACCTGTATTCGCGTGGCGCACGCAGGACACGCTTGCGGCGGGTGCGGACGTTCCGCTGGCAGCAGCCTCAGTAATGCAGGGCGCGTTGACGGCGCCCCCCGATCTAAGCGTACGTCGCTATGCCGACCAGATGACGCGGCCGCACATTGGATTCGGTAGTTTCGATTTTCATCCGACGCGCTCTGACCGCTATGTCCATGCCACCGTAGATACCACCGATTCAGGATTCTCAAGCACGCCGCAATACTTCGCGCGCCTAGACATTGCCGATGCGACTGCGAATACAAACAAGTTTCCTGTAGCGCTGGTTGCGACTTTTGGCTACATCGACAAAGCGACGGAGGCAAGCTTCATTTACAGCTTTCCTTTTCCTGGAGGGGACTGGCCGGAGGCACTGATGCTGCGCGTGACCTGGCTCGGGCTGGAGCGCGTGTCGGGTTGCGAACCGGTGTTCAGCCTTCTCAACTTCTACAGGCTTGGGGGTTTTCTGCTGTTCAAGCCCACGTTCAGCAAAGTGTCACAAACGTTAATCCCAAAAGAGGTCCTTGCATGAGCACGTCGACGAGTATTCCCGACCTCAAGCGTATCCAGTTCTTCCCGGGCCAGCGACTGACCGCGCAAGACCTGACTGACGTGCAGACGGCCAACCGCGAATACCGCTGGCTGCACAATCGCGCGCTGCACGCTTGGGGTATCGGCGTCGGCTATGGAGTGACAGGCGAACGCGGCGACACCAGTGTGATCGTGGCTGCGGGGTATGCGATCGACTGCCTGGGGCGCGAACTGGTATTGACGGAACCGGTCACTCTCACGATTCCAGCAGTCGCCGGCATTAGTGCAGGCGGCGGTACGGTGACGGCGGCGACATTTTATCTCACGGCAACTTATATGGACGATACGGCGCAGTCTGCAGCGGAGGAGCGGCCGGGGGTTTGCGTTCCTGCCGGAACGGTGCGGCTGACAGAGGGGCCGCTGCTGCAATGGCAACAGCTCAAGGATGTGCAGGGCGGCATCAACATCATTCTTGCGCAGGCGAACGTGCTGAATTGCCAACTGAACAGCGCGCTTGCACTCGCTGTGCGCCGATCCGCGCGGCCATCGCAGCAGCCTTACATAGAGTCAGGCGAAGTGGGACCACCAGTCATCGCATGGAACACAGCAGCGGCGGCGGCCACCATCACCACGCGCGTCGATACGTCCGCCGCGAAATTCCAGGCGATTCCCACTTACTTCGTGCACGTAATGGGCTCGCGAGAGATCACGCTCGGAACGGCGCTGATCATGGTGCTGGCTGTGGTGTCTGTGAGCAACCCTGCACCCGACGGCTTTAACTGCGACGTGATGCTCTATGCCTCGTCAGGGCTGAAGCCACTGGATGTATCGACAGTGGCTACGCTACTGAGCGCGCTGGAGTGGACGGTGGTCTGGATGGGAGTGGAAGGGTAACGCCATGCTCAATGAGAGCGGCTATCTCTACCTGAACTCGGCAAATGCGTGGCCCAGTGCCGTGCTGAGCCCGACGCTGCAACAGAGTGGCGGCAAACTTGTCCTGCAGCAGACTGGCTCGGTGTTTGCCACCTCCGGGGCATTCATGGCCGGGCCGTTTCAAGTCTCGGACCGAGCGACGCAGTGGTTTCGCGTGCAAGCGACGTTGCAGGGGGCCGAGGGTACGCACGTACAGTTCTTCACCTTCACTACTGCGGCTGCCACTGCTCCATGGAGCCCTGCGTTGCTGATGCCCTTCACCGATCCGGGATGGATAGCGGTACCGCGGGATGCTCTTGACTTCGTCATATCGAATGCACCTGGCTTGCGATTTTTTCTGGGCGGAATCTTTCGCGGAGATGGCGCCGGCACTGCGGAACTTGAGCAGGTTCGCCTCTTCTATGGCCGAGACACGTACGCGAAGTTCCTGCCGCCGGTGTATCGCAGCCAACCAAAGGCTGCGGATCTGCTGGATCGTTTCCTGATGGTGAAACAATCGGTGCTCAGCGAAATCGAGCAGACGATCGAAGATTTACCGCGGCTTTTCGACTCGGCCGCGTCACCCGCAGGCGATCCGCCATCGTGGCTGCGCTGGCTCTCGGGCTGGCTCACGTACACGATCGATGAACACTGGACCGTGCCCACTGCCCGCACAAATCTTGCAGGAGCCTTTGAACTGTATGGGCACCGCGGCACGCTCGAGGGGCTGCGGCGCTATTTGCAAATCTACGCAGGCGTGAACGCCATTATCGAGGAGCCCTCGCGCGAAACGAAGATCTGGTCGCTGGGCGATGCAGGACTGCTGGGTTTCTCGACCTCCCTGGCCCCCGGTCCGCTGCAGGGGGCAGTGCTGAACATCACGGCAACGGTGGATCAGTCGTACATGACTACGGGCGAGACCTTTGGCTCGGCACTGTTTGAAGACGTGGCACACCGCTTCTGCGTGAGCGTGTACTGTGGCGAACTGACTACGCCGGGTGCGCTCGACAATGTGCGCGCCGTGATTGACCGTGAGAAGCCCGCGCACACCACGTATGACCTTTGCGTGATTGAACCGAAGATGAGAGTGGGCATGCAGGCGCGCGTCGGCATTGACTCCATTGTGGCAGCCGGTCCCGCACCTGCGGGTACCGGCTTGCAGCTGGGGACAGGAACACTGGCAGCGCAGCCGGTACCCTGCGACGACATTCAAACAACAACGGAGACGAGAGATTGAATCTGAAAGGAAGCTCAGCATGGCAAACGCGACGTTGAACGATTGCACGCAGATCGATACCACGATCCTGGAGCGCGTCCACTACTTTCCGCGCCAGCTTCTCAGTGCCGACGACATGACGGCGGACCAGGAATACTTCCTGGCGAAGCTGCGGCGGCATAACCGTTTTCTGCATGGCTGGGGCGTGGTGTGCGGCATGGAAGTATCTGTGGCGGCAACGGCCAACAATCCCTGGCAGGTACAAATTGGGGCGGGTTACGCGCTCGGACCCTATGGTGACGAGATTTACATTCCGTCGCCGGTTACTCTGGACCTGGCGCAGTGCGGACCGGGCTCATCGACAGATCCTTGCGACCCGGGCAGCCTGTTGCAAGGAACGGCGTCGAAGACCGGAGCACTGCTGTATATCGCTGTGCGGTACGAAGAGTGTTACTCGCGTCCGGTACGCGTGATGCCGGGCGGTTGCGGATGCGATGCAACCAATTGCGAACCCTCGCGTATCAGCGACAGTTACGAACTTGAATGCCTGAGCGATCTGCCGCCTTCCAGTCAGCCGGGAGAACCGGGCGTGTCCCTCTGCGACATCGTTTCTGGACAGGCGCTCGCGCAGTGTCCTCTATGCCCAACCGACCCGTGGTTGGTCCTGGCGCGCGTGCAACTACCCGGTAGTTCAGGTACGGCCCTAACACAAGCACAGGTGAACAATACCACCTATCGCCGCAAGCTCTTCAGCACGGCGGCCATTCAGGCGCAGTTGATTCTCTGCTGCTGTAAGGGGAGTGACAGAGCGCCTGCACGGGTAACCAGCATCAATCCACCGAGCGGGCAGGTGTACACGAATGCAACAACGGTGCCGCCTGCCCTGGTGGTGACATTCAGCAAGCATCTGACCGCGGCCACGGTGACTACTTCGACCATTCTCGTGGTGCGCGTAGATCCCGCCACCGGCCAGTCGAAGCCGCTGCAAGGTACTGTGACCTACGACGATGGCACCCAAACCGCACAGTTCGCTCCAGCGGAAGCCTTCACCATCTCAGGCACTTATCTGGTAACCGTGGTCGGAAGCGGACCGAATCAAATTGTAGATTCGGACAATCTGGCTTTGGATGGCAACGATGATGGTCTCCCAGGAGGAAACTTCATCAGCCAGTTCAGTGTGACGGTAGCGAATCCGACACCGACGCCTACTCCTACGCCGACACCTACTGTAGCTTCGTCTCCCATCTCGCTGCTAGTTGCGGGACCCATTCCTGTTCCGCAGGGGCAGCAGCAGAACCCGACGCCTCTCGGTCCGTTACTTCTTACATTCTCAGGCGGGTTGCCGGGAGAAAGCGTGCTGGGGGACGTAACCATCACGCTTTCAACTAAGCTCGGGAAGACCGCAGCCGCCGATACCGCAATTCTGGAAGACGCTGATGGAAATAAGTTCCAGGGCGTGAAGGGTCCGAACACCTACACCTTCAAAAGCGTCAAGATCACCGTGCCTGCGACGGGCGACGCGGTCGCAAAGGTTGTGAACATGAAGGCCAACGCAAGTATCCGGAGCAGAACGGCGTTTGACATCGCGGCGCTGGTGTCGTTCGCGTCCGCAACTACGATTCTTGTCAACCATCCGAGCCAGACTGTGGCGCACATCCTCGCTGGATGATTGCGGAGAACGTAACCATGACCAAGGCAAAAGAGTGCGAGGCCCCGCGGCCGCCCACCGGGTCGCCGCGGCCGGATTATGAGGCCGGGGACTACTTCACTGCCGCAGAGTGCCAGTTGGAACAGCGGGCGCTGCTGCAGAAGCTGCGGCACGCCAACCGGCAACTGCATGGCTGCGGCATTGTCTGCGGCATGTGGGTGGTGCCCGCTGGAGACCCAAAGGAACCGTGGGCCGTGCAGGTGTGTCCCGGTTATGCCGTCGGCCCTTACGGAGATGAAATCCAGGTAACGGCAGCGACCACGATCAACCTGAAGGACTTTCTCTGGTCGATGCCGCAGTTGATCTCGACGAGAGATTTTCGCCGAATACCTTACCTGGTCATTCGTTACGACGAATCTACTGACCGGACGCAAGCCATTCCCGCGGTTGCGTGCAAATGCACAGATCCCTACTATTGCGACACGCGCACGGTAGACAGCTTTCGACTGGGCGTGCTGTGGAAACTGACTGAGCAGCCGTTTCAGGAAGGAGTGTGCGGCCCTGAGAGCATGCCCTGCCCGGCATGCCCGGATTCCCCATGGTTGGTGCTGGCGCGCATTCTGCTGCCTGGAAACAACGCGGTAATTACCGCGGCAATGATCGACAACGATATTCGCACCGCGCTCTGAAAGAGGACCAGGTTATGACCACAAGCTTCGGCGGTGATCCGCAAGCGCCCACAGGACTCGCTGCTCCAGAACGCAATCGCTACTACTATGGCAAGCTGCTCGACGTGCCGCATTTTCAGATGGAGCAGCAGTACCTGAATGGAAAACGATGGCTGCTCAATCGCCTGCTCGATGGGCCGGGCGTGATTGCAGGCCTGGGCATCGTGCCCACGGCTGACGGTAGTGGGCTGATCCTGCAGGCGGGAGTGGCTATCGATGGATGGGGGCGCGAGATCATCGTGCCCGCGGCGAGTGTCGCGTTTGATCCGCGCACGTTGACCGATCAAAACGGCAAGTCCACCGGCACGATCACCGGCGCGGGAGCGGTCACGATCAGCCTCTGCTACCAGGCCTGCGGAGTGGACCCGGCGCCGGTGATGATCGCCAACTGCAAGCCGGATGGTGACTGCGAGCCGGGGACGACGCGGGAACAATATGTGCTCTCGGTTCAGTCCGGCAACGCTGTGCCGAGCCCCACGACGTGCGGCTTCGCAGATATTTTCCGGCCGGTGGGCGGCTCGATAGATATCCCCGATCCCCACGCAGCACTGGCGGCACGCGTGACCAAGCCGAATGCTGATCCAGTTGGCGCGGGATGCGTGCTGCTGGCGCAGGTCGATCTGCCGGCGAGTGGAACGCTGACGACAGTAATGATCGATACGACGGTGCGGCCAGTGGTGCTCAACGCGGGCACGCTGTTGGAGTTGATCTTTTGCCTGGCGCAGCGGGTGCAGGAGCTGAGCACCTCGGGGGCTACCCCGCCTCCAACGCCAACTCCGACTCCCACTCCAACCGCCTGAGGCTTCCGGGTCATCGCGCTCATGGACGCCTCCATCATCATTACCGCGCGCAATGAGGACCCGCAGGTACTGGAGGCGACACTGGCGGGCGTTGAGGCAACTACGCGCCATCTACGAGCCGAGTTGGTCGTCGTGGATGACGGCAGCGAGCGGGTTGTCGAGTGCCGCGGTCGCCGCCTACAGTTGGTTCGCAATGATGTATCAGCCGGCACTTGCAAAGCACGCCGAATAGGGGCAGAGCTCGCCGCGGGTCCTTTCCTGGTGTGGCTGGATGCGCACATGAGTTTCGGCACAGGATGGCTGGAACAGCTCCTTGTGCACGCCGACACGCGCAGCCTTTTGTGTTCGCCCTTTTGGACCTACGACCTGAAGCGATGCATGTGCTGGGGCGCGGATATTCGCTGGAGTTCTACTCGCGACTACTTCGCAGGCAAACAGCCGGGATTTAGTTTGGTGCACCGTACGACGGAGCCTGATTTGGCTATCACTCAGGTTCCGATGGTGATTGGCGCCTGCTACGCGATGCAGCGAGCAGCGTATGAAGAGCTCGGGGGCTTTTCGCCGTTGTACCGGGTGTGGGGATTGGACGAGCTGGACCTGTGCAGTCGGGCGTGGATGGCGGGACTTGGGGTCGCGTGCGTCTCGTTCGCGAAGGTGGGTCATCTGAGCCGTGCTGCCTTTCCGTATGCCGTGCAGTATGACCATCTTGAGTTCAACCAGATGGTGTTGCTGCACACGATTTTTGACACGGATACAATTGCGCGGTTGGGAGCGCATTTTTCTCCGTTGCCGCAGCAGCCGTCTGCATGGCTCGCGGAAACGGACCTGACACCATGGCGCAGTCTGGTGCAGGCCAAGCGCAGGATGAGTGATGTGGAGTTTTTCAGGCGCTTTTCGCCGGAGGTACTGGCTGGCTGATCAAACTCTCATCGGCGCATACCACGCTATCTAAACCCGGCGGAAGAGGGCCATCCGAAGAAAGGCATCGGCATCGCGGCGGTCGACCGTTTGTTCGGGCGCGTGTGCTGAAAATGCATAGCTGCGGCCGGTCCGGGGTCCGCGCACCACAATGCTAGCCATTCCGGTGTAGCGCAGGCGCGTAATTGCGCCAGTCAAAGGAGCGGCTGCCCCCGGAGTAATGACGCTCGCCGGAGCAGCGCTAGGCGAACTGGGCCAAGGTGAAGCCGGGGTGACGGTTCTGGCCCTTTCGCGATTCTGTCCGCAACATGCCATGTCGTTGCTCCTAGTCCACTCGTTGCATGGAAATTTCTTTCTGCCCGAGACGGTCAAGCAGACACGCAGCACCTGAGAGCCCCAACCACACCAGAAGCCCGTGTCCCCAGCCGGGCTGCAGTGCGAAGGTGATCGGCAGCGCGATCCACAGACTGAGGCAGTAGAAGCAGTCCGTCAACCTGCCCCAGAACCCGGCGCCGAGTCTTGCGCGAAGCCTCGCCAGGCAGTCCCATGGACCATCTTCAAAGGCCAGCAGGTGCGTGAGCCGCCACGTTGCCAAGGCAGCGATGATGAAATATAACCACTGATGATTGCCATCGGGCATAGCTATCGCTCTGAAACGGCCCCAGCATAGCATTGCTGCAGCCGCGCAGAGGAGCCAAATTCGCGCGGTGGCGAGAGATGACTCGGCGGAAGTGAAGGCGCAGCCCGATTAATGGACGCGGCGAAGTGAGTAGACGAGTGGCGCACAGCTTCTGGCGTACCAAATGAGTGTAGCGCTCCAAGGTACGTTTGTGTGCCTTCCAAGAACGCCGGTACAGCGAGTAAAGTGTCTCTCGTCCCCGAGCAATTCCGCTTTTCAAGAGCGAGCTTAACCCAGCGGGCCTCTCTGCCTTTCTCGGCTTTCTTCGCGCGTCTCTGCACCTTGTCCCATCAGCCACACCCGCGCGAATACCATTAGCCCCAACCCCACCTTCGCTGCGTCGATCGATGCCACAAAGCCTCTATGGGGAAGCCGCGGCCTTGTGCCAGGGAGAGGCGGCATGGCAGCGGTATTCCGCGCCCATTGATATTGAGATCGGCCGTAAGCTACGTGGGTCGCAATGCTGTAAGTGGCAGTAAATCGACTGCTTAATTCGTGCAGCGACCCCGAAACGAAGTTCGCCATGCTTCGATTGAACGAGTGTGCGAAAGCCATCCTCTGCCAAAGGAGATGTGAGGTGACGCTGGCAGAGAGTTCGGGGAAATCCTGGTTAGCGCAGCATACGGAGATTCGCTAGCCGGTTGGACATGGCAGCCGTGCTTACATGAAATCGCTTTGCCAGAAGGCTGATAGCCTCCTCATCATCCAAATTCAGATCATGCCTTTGTATTTCCTGCTGAACGAGACCCCTGGGCATCAACAATGCCGCACCAAATTGGTTCGCCTCTACCTCGTCGTGATCGACTCCGGTAGATGACTTCTCATCACGACGGAAGGCCACGTGACGATCAATGAACAACTGCGCTTTTTCACTCTTCTTTGCATGCAGCAGATAATGGGCTATCTCATGAGAGATGGTGAACCGTTGTCGTACACGCGCGTGCGCCGAGTTGTATCCGATCGCGCCTCGCCCGCCTTTCACAACTAGCATTCCGGAAACGTTCTCCCCCAGAGCGGCGGCCTCCATCGTCAGATTCAGGCGCCGGGCAACCGCCTCGATGGCTACTGGCACACGATAGGCGTCCGTGTCGCGAAGTGTCTTCTCTGCTCTAGCTTCGAGACTTTCTCTGCTCATGCGGTTTCCCCCTCGTTGGGGAGATCACAGACTGGATCAGATAAAGCCGGTCGCCGTTGAAGAATGGCTGGACGGCATCAAGCGGGCAAAAGCCTCGAGAGCGAAGATTCGAAAT